>JAVBPQ010000128.1:0-15119 GCA_031549525.1 Clostridiaceae bacterium
TACCATTTCCAGTTGGTGCACCTTCTCTTAAAAAAGAAGAAGAGCATAGATACAGAAAAAATCTCATAAAAAAAGCACTCAACACTCTAACTACAGAAGTAGAAAGTATTACGGTCTTTGAAGATTAAAAACAGAGAAGCAAACTTATTTTAAATCTAAGCTTGAATTTTTTGAAAGGAATGATGGTTAAAATGGAAGCAAAGAGAGAAAATTGGGGCTCAAGATTTGGATTTATTATGACTGCAGCAGGCTTTTCAATAGGGCTTGGAAATATTTGGCGTTTCCCATATTTAACAGGTCAAAATGGCGGTGGCGCATTTGTTTTTGTATATCTCCTCATTTGTTTATGTATTGGTATACCGCTTTTTAATATGGAGATGAGCCTTGGGCGAAAAGCTCGTAAAAACGCAGTTGAAGGCATGCGCAATTTGACACATAAAGGCAGTATATGGGTTGGCATTGGCTGGATAGGAATATTAGCTGCATTTTTCATACTTACATACTATATGCAGATTATGGGCTGGGTTTTTAACTATGTTTTAAAAGCAGCAACAGGTACAATTACAAGTACAAAAACTGCAGAAGGTTTTGAACTTCTTTTTACGAATCTTATGGCAAATCCATTAGAGCTCACAATTTATACGCTTATCTGTCTTGTAATAGTTGCAGTAATATCATCTCAAGGGCTTGAAAAAGGTATTGAGAAAGCCTGCAAATTCATGATGCCAGCTTTGTTCGTAATGCTTATAATTCTTGCAATCCGCTCACTTACACTTCCTAATGCAATTGAAGGTGTAAAATACTATCTCACCATCGATTTTACCAAAATTAATGCAAATGTATTTCTATTAGCTATAGGTCAAGCATTTTTCTCAATTGGAATATCCAGTGGGGGAGCATTTATTTATGGAAGCTATCTTGCTAATGATAGCGATATACCCACAGATACTACGCTTGTTGCCTTTTTAGATACATTAATCGCACTGATAGCTGGTCTTGTTATTTTTCCAGCAATATTCGCTTTAGGTTTAAAACCTGATTCCGGCGCAAACCTTCTTTTTATAACAATGAGCAACCTCTTTTCATCCATGCCAATGGGCAGGCTCTTTGCTTTTATGTTCTTCCTGCTTACATTTTTTGCTGCACTTTCATCAGCAATTGGATATCTTGAACCATGTGTTATAACACTCGTTGAACTTGGAAAAATGTCACGCAAAAAGGCAGTATTAATAAGCTCATCTCTGGTGTTTATTGTTGGTTTTCCAGCAATCCTTGCTCAAGGCCCATGGAAAGAAAAGCTTATACTAGGGAGAAATTACTTTGATTTTATGGATTTTCTTTCAGGAAATATTATGATGCCAGTTGGCGCAATACTTATTTCAATTTATGTAGCATATGTGTGGAAATTCAAAAATTTCCAAGCTGAAACAAATATTGGTGCAAAAAAATTGAAGATCTATGACTGGTGGATGCCTTTTGTCACATTCATTATACCTATAGTTATGGTAATAATATTTGTAACAGGAATTATTTAAACCCTTCCTTATATTATAAAAATAAAAGTTGAAGACTTAAGCCTTCAACTTTTATTTTTATAAAATTATGCCTTTTTAGCTATCCCTGTATCTTTATTGGTTAAGGACCTCACAGCTTCAATAATTAAAATAATTGCGAGTACAAATAGAACAATTGCAAATACACCTAATACATAATTTGGGGTTTCTCCAAATAAATATTTTACCACAAGAAGCGATAATGATGTCAATGTTACTACAAACATAAATGCCATTGGTATTATAGTAAACAGTGAGCTTTTATTTCTTCTTACAAGCCATGCTGTTATAGCAAGAAGTGCAAGAGCTGATAATAGCTGATTGCTTGAACCAAATATTGGCCATATCTTTTGATATCCATATGCTAATAAAAGAGAAGCTAGTCCAACTGTGATTAGTGTAGCAGAATACATATTTCCAACAGTTTTCTTAACTTGTTCACTTGCACTATCAAAGAGCTCTTGGAATATATACCTTCCTATTCTTGTTGCTGTATCTAAAGAAGTGAGCGCAAAAGCAGAATAGGATAATATTACAAATACTTTGCCAACGCTTAAAGGTATACCAAAGGAATTCATAAAAGTAGCTATACCATTTGCAAATATTTGAGGAGGTGCAGCTCCATCTGTTTTTGTAATATATGATACAGTTATAAGTGCAATTACTGCAACTACTCCTTCAATCAACATTCCGCCATAACCAATAAGTTTAGCATCTTTTTCTTTATCTAATTGTTTAGAAGTGGTTCCTGAAGATACAAGAGAATGGAATCCTGAAATGGCACCACAAGCCACAGTTACAAATAGAAAAGGAAATAGAGTGTTTCCATTAACAGTAAAAGATGTAAAGCCAGCAAGTTGAAGGCTTGGCCTCATAAATAATACTCCAAGAATAGCTCCAGCTATCATAAAGTATAATAAGAAAGAGCATAGATAGTCTCTTGGCTGTAATAAGATCCATACAGGTAAAACAGATGCTAAGGTAATATAAATAATGAGAACTATATTCCATCCTGTTTTATTTAATTGTACAAAAGGAAATTGAAATCCGATGAAGATACACAATAATAAAAGTCCAATCCCTACGATACTGCTGAGAACTAGATTAGATTTTTTTACTGTGTTAAAATATCCAAAACCTACAGCAAGAAGAATAAAAAGCATAGATGCAGTACCTGCTTGAGCTCCTGTAATATTATTTGGATCATAGACAAATGTAGAGGCGCAAATATCAGTAAAAGCAGCAACAACTAATATTAAGGTAGCATAAGCAAAAAGATTAAATAACAATCTTCCTCTCTTACCAATGTTGGTTTTAATTATATCACCAATGCTCTTTCCACCTTGTCTTACAGAAATTATCAAGGCTCCAAAATCATGCACTCCTCCAAAGAAGATACAACCAACCATTATCCATAAATAAACAGGTATCCAACCAAATACAGATGCTAAAATAGGTCCAGTTATAGGTCCTGCTCCTGCTATTGAAGAAAAATGGTGACCGAGTAACACTTTTGGGTCAGCTGGCACATAATCAATTCCATCATTGTCAGTGTGTGCAGGCGTTGAATTTTTATTATCCAAATTAAATTTTTTAGTTAAATAGGCTCCATAAGTTACATATGCAATAATGAAAACAATAATGGATAATAACAGCAGTACTAATGAGTTCATAAAAAAACCTCCCATTTTTTTATATTTTAAATTGACATAAAGTCATTTAAAATTCAAAACTAAATTTTAAAATGTTATAATTTTTGTAAAAACCTTTTGTACCTTTTTACATGCTTTATTGTAAATAAAAGAACTGTCTTTAAAATTTATTACAATAATCCTTATTTCAGAATAGCCACTTAAATAAAAATTATATAATTTTGTATATTTAAAAGACTTTATCATCTTTACACATTTATCTTCAATATTCGAATCAGTTAAAATAATTGCATTTATAACAGATAATTTGTGATCCTTTTTAATTTCAATATAATTATTTGCTAGGCTTTTTAATCTTTCCAAAAAATCTCTTATGTCGTTTATATTCATAATATCAAATATTTTTAATATTAAATATTCATTGGTTTCATATTTATCAATAATATCTACATTTGTAATAAGTGTTCTGCCTATAGTGGTTTTGTTTTCTCCATATAGATCATACTCATATTCTAAAATCATCTTTTTATCTTCAAATTTAAAGAATGAACCAAAATTTTCTTTAATACATTTTATGTAGCTTTGTGAATCCATATATCTATACCCAAACATCTTATAAATTTTTATATTAATTAATATACTATTTTTTTTTAACATTTACTATATTTTTTTAATATTTTAAAAAAATTTTTCTATAACTTCACTCTAGGATTTTTCAAAAACAAATTGTAAAATATTTAATAATACGAACTTTAAAAAAGAAAAGAGGTAAAATATGAAATATCTAATAATAAATGCAGATGACTTTGGGCTTTGCACTGAGACAAATGAGGCTATTGAAAAAATATTTAATGAGGGTACCGTCACATCTACCACTATTATGGCTCCAAATCCTGGTTTTTCTCATGGAATTAAAATTGCTAAAGAAAATAAGAATATAAATCTTGGAATGCACATAACTTTAAATTCTGAATGGAAAATAAAATGTAAAAGCATATCTTCCAAAGATGAGGTTTCTTCCATTTTAAATGAAGATGGATATTTTTATGAAACTGTAGTTGAATTTGCAAAACATGCTAAAGGAGATGAAGTTATAAAAGAAATAGAAGCTCAATATAAAAAAATCTCAGAAAACAATTTAAAGATAACCCATGCCGATTCTCATATGGGAGCTGTCTATGGCTTGACTGGAGCATCTTTTATGAAAGAGACTTTAGAATTTTGTGCTAAATATAAGCTTCCATTTCGCTTTCCTAAAAACCTCGAATCTGTAAGCTCCATTATAAAGATGCAAGATTTGCCTGAGGAATTAAAAGCTATGCACAAAGAAATTATAAATTATGCAAATTTTTTGAAAGTTCCTCTAATCGATACATTGTTGACCAATACCTTGCCTTTTTCTGAAATAAAAAGTTATGATGTTTTAAGAGATTCTTATTTAAACTTAATATTAAATCTTAAAGATGGAGTTACAGAAATATTTTTACACCCTTCAAAGGATTGCCCTAACCTATCTTTTGATAATCCAAAGTGGATAAAAAGAGAGTGGGAATTTCAATTTTTATTATCTTCTGATATCAAAAAACTTATAGATAGAGAAAAAATTGAGCTTATAGGTTGGAAGGATTTATCACTTTTATAAAAAAAGCTACATTAAATATTTAAAAAAAATATTTAAAAAAGGGAATATTTAAAAGAAGCTTTGTGAAATATTTAAAGGAGGCTTTATGCCTCCTTATTTTACGATCATTAAATCCTTAGAATAGCTATTTAAATTTTCACATCCATTTTTAGTCACAAGCACAAGATCTTCAATCCTTACACCAAATTTTCCTTGCATATATATCCCTGGTTCGATTGAAAATATCATACCCTCTTCTAAAACATCCTCATTTACTGCTGAAACATCACCAAAATCGTGGACTTCAATTCCTACACAGTGACCAGTCCTGTGAGTAAAATATTGTCCAAATCCCATACTCTCAATATACTCTCTTGCAGCTTTATCTACATCACAAAATCTAATGCCAGGCTTAATGGTTTCTATAGCCCTTTTATTCGCCTCTAAAACTATATTGTAAACTTTTTTTTGTTCATCTGATACTGATCTATAGAATACAGTTCTTGTCATATCAGAACAATAAGAATCCTTTACACACCCTATATCTAAAATCACGGAATCTCCCTCTGTTATCATAGTATTATTTGAAATATGGTGAGGGTTTGCAGCATTTTTACCATATGCTATTATAGGAATAAAAGCATATCCATCTGAACCTATCTCTTCATATATGCTCCCTAGTAATTTACAAAGCTTTCTCTCTTGATACCTCTTTGGTACAACATCTTTAAGCTTTCCCATGGCTCTATCATTTAATTTAGAAGCATTTTTCATTAATTTTATCTCATCTTCATCCTTTATCATCCTCACTCTGTCGATTATGAGAGAGCTATTCATAAGAGGACCTTTATAGCCTAATTCTATTAGATCTAACAAAAACTTGCTAGGCCAGTTTTTATCTATACCTAAGGTTTTAGATTTATCTATGTCATCATAGAGTATCTTTATACAATCATCTACATCATTATACCAAATCTTCTCAAGCCCAAGATCTTCTCCTATTGGAAAGAGCTCATTGATAAATAACTTTACCTTCCCATCTATATTTATATATAAAGCAAGCATCCTTTCACCAGGATGAATCCATTTTCCTGTTAAATAAAATATTGATGCAGGGTCAGAAATAATAAGCTGAGTTAAATTATGTCTTTCCATCTTCTCTATTACTCTTTTTAACCTTAAATCATTCATAATAGTTTCCTTTCTATATAAATAAAATATATTTCGTGAATTTATCGTTTAATAATTATGAGAAAATATTTACATTCTCATTCAATTCAAATTATATTTAATGGTAATTTGTTTGTCAACAATAGTTAAAGATTGTTAAAGTTAAATGTTTAAAATAAAAGTTATTATCTAAAACTAGCATTATTTTTAGATTTTTGATATACTTATATATCGTAAAATATTTTTTTGGAGACGTAAAATGAAAAAATTTGGTTGTTTATTTTATATACTGTTTATAGTTGTCTCTTTAATATCCTGTATAGGGGAATCACCATCACTTCCTGAAATAATAGATGATACATCAAACCATGAAGATAAGACATTAATCAATAAAAGTGCTGCAAATTCTGATATAGAAAGTATACTAAATAAAAGTAAAAATATTAATCTAAATATTGATGATAAGGTTTTTATAATAGATTTTAAATTTAAAAATGATCTCATATTGAAATCAATAGATGAGATATCCCCAATTGTTAAAAATTCACAAATTGATGAGGCTAAATTAGATGAATTAAGGCTAAAGATTCAAAATATACAAGATATATGTACAAAGATTTTAAATCTTAATCCATCTGAAAACTTAAAAGATTTTAAAAAAATAATAGAAACTGTTTTTTTGAAAATTAAATCAAATTGCGACTATATAAAAGAAAATCCTGTAAAATATTTAAAAAATATAAATTTTGAGAATGACTTAAAGATCATAAATCAATATTTAAACAACCTTTCTATATTCCCATTTTCAGGTTATTCTCAGGAAGAAATGGACACAATATCAAAAATGGCTAAAAACATAATCATAAATAAAGAAGATGAAAATTTCAAAAATATATTTAATGACAAATTTGTAATTTCCATGAGCTATTTTGAAAGTTTATATACACTAATATCTGATATAAATTTTCAAAACAATATGCTCCTTTATAAAGATGAAATAAATTTAAAAATCCAAGATGCTAAAAAAATATGTTATGATGTCCTACTTTTAGATGCAGGCGAGAATATGAAATACCTTAAAAGTTACATAGATATATTCTATATGTCTAAACTAAATGAGCTTGAAAAGCTTGAAGCTTATAAAAATGATTCTAAAAAATTTGATGAATTAATGCAAATGAATTCAATTTCAAATAAAAGCTTGGATATTTTAACTGATTATATAAAGATCTTATATAATGCTCAGGTACTTCCTATATCAGATGAAGAATATATAGAAATGTGCAATAGAGCAGAAAATATTATACTTACAGATGAAGATATAGAGTTTAATAAGACCTTAAATGAAAAAAAAGATATTGCAATCAAACTGTTTGATGATTTAAACCTTAAAACTAAAAATATCAAATTTGAAGATCTCACTTTGATAAATGAGATTAAAACAAAATCTTCAGATATCATAAAAATATGTGATGAAATAATAAATTTAAAGCCTACTAAAAACTTAGAGGATGCTAAAAAATTAACTGATATAATATTTAATCGTTATAAAGAAATTTATTTAAGCATAATAGAAAATATAGACAAAAAAGATCTTAATAAAGTAAATGATGCTTCATATTTTATTGCTATAACAAATGAATATCTTTATAAGCTCAATGATTATTATTTAATTTTAAACAAAAAATAATCATTATCATAATTCCCTTAGGAGGTAATAGATTGGATAAAAATAATTTACCTAAAGTAGCCTATTTTTGTATGGAATATGGCTTAAGTTCAAAACTAAAGACTTATGCAGGCGGACTTGGCATCTTAGCAGGTGACTATTTAAAAGGTGCAAAAGATTATGATTTTCCTATCATAGGAATAGGATTAAAGTGGAAGCAAGGCTATACTGATCAGATGATAGGAGAAGAAGGAAAGCCTTACGATTCCTATCCTAATTATTCCTATGATTTTCTAAAGGATACAGGAGTAAAGGTTTTAGTTAAAATAAGACAAAGAGATGTTTTTATAAAAGTATGGCTCCTTGATGAATTTTCAAATGCCCCAATATATCTTTTAGACACAGATATCCCTGAAAATGAAGATAACTGGATTACTGGACAATTATATGGGTGGTTTGGTGAGGAGCGTATTGCCCAGGAGATGGTCCTTGGTATAGGTGGTATAAGAGCACTTAGAGCACTCAATATACCAATAGATATATATCATTTTAATGAAGGTCATGCTCTCTTTGCAGCTTTTGAACTCCTTCGTGAAAAGATGGATAAGGGACTAAGCTTTGAAGATGCAAAATCTTTAACTAAGAATGAAGTGGTTTTTACAACCCACACCCCTATTATACAAGGGAATGAATCACACTATTTAGATAGGCTTATGTATATGGGTGCAAACAATGGGCTCACCATGGAAAATCTAGTTTCATTGGGAGGTGCTCCATTTAATATGACAGTAGCAGCTTTAAGGCTTTCAAAGATATCAAATGCAGTGGCAAAACTCCACATGGAAACTGCAAACAAGATGTGGAATCACATAGATAATAGAAGCAAAATAATAAGCATAACCAATGCAATTCACCTTCCTACATGGGTTTCTAAAGATATTTTAGATAATTGTGATGAGGATGAGCTTCTATGGAAATATCATATGGAAAATAAACTATCTCTCATAGAATTTGTTAAAGAAAGAAATGGAATAAGTTTAGATAAAGATAAGCTCTTAATTGGTTTTTCAAGAAGAGCAGTTCCTTATAAGAGAAGCAATTTTATATTTACAAATCCAAAAATCATAGATCCATATCTAAAGACTGGCAAGATTCAAATAGTATTTTCAGGTAAAGCCCATCCTCTTGATGATACTGGCAAAAAAATAATCGAAGATATCGTAAATATGACAAAAAAATATCCTAACTCAGTGGTATTTTTAGAAAACTACGATATGGAAATAGGAGCTTTTCTAACTAGAGGTTCTGATGTTTGGCTTAACAATCCACGAAGACCTCAAGAAGCAAGTGGTACATCAGGTATGAAAGCTGCTATGAATGGTGTTTTAAATTTAAGCATCTTAGATGGATGGTGGCCTGAAGCTTGCAACCACGGTGTAAATGGCTGGCAATTTGGTGATGGCTTTGAATCTTATGATATTAAAGAATTAGATTCTCACGATTTAGAATGCTTTTATAAAGTGCTCCTTGAAGAAGTAGTACCAACATATTACGAAGATAAAAAGAAATGGATATCTATGATGAGAGAATCTATAAATTCAACAAAAGACTATTTTAATGTAAAGAGAATGCTCACTGAATACTATGAATTGATGTATATATAATTTAATTGGATACTCTCATAATAAAAACAGAGAGTATCCAAAACTCTATCTTGTTAATTTATGATTTAAAATTTGAGCATACATTAGCGTTATATTTAGCCTTATCTCTTTCACTTCTAAGCCTTTGGTTCTTTATATAAGGATAAGGAACTTTCTTAAAATTATCATTTTTAAAGCAACTACTATCATGGAGATTTTTGCGATTTTTGCAATTAAAACAAGAACGGTCATTAAGGCAGGAGGTATAATTTATGCACGCTGAAGCCGCACCTTCAATATAAGCATTGTATTCCTTTGCATATTTTGAAGGACAAGTAGATTTATTAAAAGAGCACATGGGAATATGGCCTTCGTTGAAATAAGCGCAATTAAAACAAGACTTTTTATTTTGTTCACTTCCACTTCCTAAAACAATTAACAGTATCACAAGTAAAATCATAAGGATTTCAATACCAGTGAATTCCATTTTAGCAAAATAATCAGATACCATTGCAATAATATTTGTAAACCCAGTAGAAGAAATAACTACTATAAGCTTCATAATATTGCTCCTCTCGTAATAAATTTAGGTTTAAAGTGACCTATACCTTTTGCACTTTTGAAACTTATTAATCAGAGGAAGAATTTTGCAATTTTTAAAACATAGAAAGTAAATTGTATTGGGAAAATAGAATTAAATTTATATATAGAAAAAAGAATAAAAAGAGATTTTGATTTGCTTTTTAGGTATTATAAAAAAATTATATCACCTTAAGAATAATATAACATTTTTTATAAAAATTTCAAATAAAATAAAGCTTGTTTACAATTATTTTACATCTCATCTTCTTCATCATATACATAGCTAAAACCTTGATAATCTCCTCCTTAAATGGTACACTCAAAACTAAAAAGGAGGATTTTTTATGGCAAAATACAAATGTAGCATATGTGGCTATATTTATGATGAAGATAAGGAAAATAAACAATTTGAAGATTTACCAGGTGATTGGCGCTGTCCTCTATGCAGAGCTCAAAAGACTGCCTTTAAAAAGATAGAGGAGCCAATCAAAAAACCTGATAAGATAGATATACCTAAACCTTCAGAAAAAGCTGAAAAGCATATGGATGATATACATTTTATGGCTGAAACTGGTGAGAGCATAGTTGCACCAATGTCCACTTCACTTCCAATTGCAGACTGGGATGATATATTGATCTTAGGAGCGCAATTATCCACTATTCCTTTAGAAGATGATGATAAAGTAGATATACAAACAATCATTGGAAAAAATGCTAAAAAACCTATGGTATTAGCTGGACCTGTCTTTATATCACATATGAGCTTTGGTGCTCTCTCAAAGGAAACTAAAATAAGCCTTGCAAAAGGAGCAGCTATAGCAAATACTGCTATAGGAAGCGGAGAAGGAGGCATTTTGCCTGAAGAGAAGGAAAATGCACATAAATACATATTTGAATATGTTCCAAATTTATATAGCGTCACTAAGGAAAATTTAAAAAATTCAGATGCTATCGAGATTAAAATAGGTCAGGGAACAAAACCTGGAATGGGCGGTCAGCTTCCTGGAGCAAAGGTTACAAAAGAGATAGCAGAAATAAGAGGTAAAAAAGAAGGAGAGGATATTCATAGCCCTTCTCACTTTAAAGATATAAAGACTCCTAGTGATTTAAAAAGATTAATAGATAATTTAAGGAAAGAATCAGAAGGAAGACCTATTGGAGTTAAGATAGCTGCTGGAAATATTGAAGAGGATCTTGAATTTATAAAAGAAGCTATGCCAGACTTTATTACAATAGATGGGCGTGGCGGAGCAACGGGAGCAAGCCCAAAGGTTTTAAGAGATGCAAGCTCTGTTCCTACTATTTATGCTCTATATAGAGCAAGAAAGTATCTTTACGAAAATAACTTAAACATAGATCTCATAATTACAGGCGGACTTAGGATTTCTTCTGATTTTATAAAAGCAATAGCTATGGGTGCTGATGCTATAGCCATAGCTTCAAGTGCACTTATTGCAGCAGGATGCAAAAGATATAAAGTTTGCAATACAGGAAATTGCCCTGTAGGTATTGCAACCTCAGATCCAGAGCTTAGAAAGAATCTTAACATCAATGTAGCATCCAAGAGGGTTGGAAATTATTTAAATAGAACCTTTGAGGAGATTAGAATGTTTTTAAGGATAACTGGAAAGAAAAAACTTGAGGATTTAAGCGTATATGATCTTGTTACATCAAATAAGGAAATCTCTGACTATACGAATATAAAGCATTGTTAATTATTTGCTATGTATAAAAAGGTATGAAAGAAATAAATCCTTCATACCTTATTACTTTAATTTTTATAATAAAATCAATCCAACTATTAAAACTGCTAAGAAACCTGCCATTACAGGTATAAAATTCTTTCTTGCAAGCTCTGTGGGGTCTACGCCACAAATAGCCGATACTGGAATAAGTGCCCAAGGAATCAATACACCTCCATCAACCCAGATGGTAGTGAGCTGACCTAAAGTTGACAAAATTGCCACATCTAAATTCATAGCTCTACCAAAAGTACCTGCTAAAGAGCCTACTAATGGAAGCCCAGAAAATCCAGAGCCATCAAGACCAGTTATAACACCAATTAACATCTGAAAAAAAGCTATAGGATATTTATTTAATGGAACCTTATTTGAAATCCACATAGCTAAGTCATTTATAATGCTTGTACTTTCTTTAAAATCTGGCAGAATTTTTGTGATTCCATCTCCACCTAAAAAGAAGAATGCAGCAATTACCATTACAGGTGCAAATATTTTTATACCAAAAGTAAAGCCATCTTTAACATAATCTGCGATCTTAGAAAGAGCTTCCTTTTTAAAATATAAAACACTGCCTAAACACATTAAAAATACTGCAGTACCTGTAACTAAGCTTGTAGCATCCCCTCCTTTTAGTTTTAAAATAATCATAGCAACTATATCTAGAAAAAAAGCAAGAGGTGTGATAATAGCCATTAATTTAGATACAAAAGTAACTTTTCTTATTTTAGTTTCTTCGTTATTATCGATATCTAATTTTGAAGTTTGTTTAAAATCTTTTCTGTACATAAAAAATGCCACTAAAGCAGTTACTACTGACATAGTTACAAAAATAGGAAGTCCTCTAATTATGATATCACCAGGAGAAATATTAGCAGCATGTGCAGTTATAGATGGTGCCCCTTGAATAATAAAGTCATAACTAAGTGCCATACCATGTCCAAAAATATTAATAGCAATTGCAGCACCCATTGGCTTTAAACCAGATTTTATTGCAACAGGCAGCATAGTAGCCCCAATAAGTGCTACAGCAGGTGAAGGCCATAAAAAGAGAGAAAAAATGAACATGGTAATTCCCATTACCCAAAAAGATATCTCAGGAGTGCGCATTACTTTAAGCCCTGGAGTCATCATCAAATAATCAGACCCCAAATCAGACAGGCATTTTGAGAAGGCAACTATAAGAGAAATAGTGACAATGATATCCATAAAACTAGTACCTGCATATACAATAGCATTGAAAATCGTTTGTATGCTTCCTGTTATTTTTCCTGTAGCTAGAAAACCAATAATGCATAAAAAAGCAATGCAAGGCAGCAATATATCTTTTTTTAAAATCATTGTTACAAGTATTACAATAACTCCTATTAGATAAAAGTAGTGAACAGATGTAAGGTTTATTATATTTTCTGTCATGTATTTTGTTCCTTTCGCATATAATTTGCTTTACTCACATTTTATTCACGAGGAAATTATATTGACACATCCAAAAACTTAAATTAATTTAAAAAAATAACCCTCACACTACTGCAAGGGCTTACATTTATTTTCTAAAAGTTTCTACATAATTATGAAAATTCCAGTTAGATAAAAAATTCTCACAAGAATTAAATCCTTCATTTATAAGGTTATCTTTACGCTCCTTTGATATATCAAAATCCACAGCCTTCACACCCATCGAATCTATGCTGATGGTTCTAACTAAATCCTCATTTCTTATAAACAACTCTTCATTTTTATTTATTGTAGTGCTTACTATATCTATGGAGTAATCTTTTAAATAAAAATTATCTACATTACAATAACTAGCCTGCTTTTCAAATTTAAAACCAAATGTTGGCCATCTTGGTGTACTCTTTACATCAAATATCCAGATAGGAAAATTGCTTAAAAGTCCCCCATCTACCATGCAGCTTACAGTATTATTATAATTCAAAATACAAGGCTTAAAATAAAAAGGAATGCATGAACTCATTTTTACAGCCTTTGCTACACTAAAATCATCAGCGTTTATACCATATTCAGCTAGATGATCAGGAATTATCACCAATTTTTTTCTTGTTATATCTGAAACCATTATCTTTACTCTATATCCATTCTCATATTTTAAATCTTTAAAGGTATAGATACCTTTTTTAGAAAGTAGCTCCTCCATCCAGGTTTCAATATAATCAGGAGAATATATTCCATTGGTAAATACTAAAGATAGTACATTACCAAAAATAGGTATATAATTTAAAAATGCCTTTTTATTAAATTTAAATAATGATGTATCAAATAATACTTTTTTTAACTCTCTAGAATCATAGCCTGAAGCAATTAAAGAAGCTGCTATGGCACCTGCAGAAGCACCTGCAGTTCTTTGAATTTTATAATTGTTTTTTTCTAAACTCTCAAATACACCTGCAAATGCAATTGCTAATACTCCTCCGCCTTGAAAAACCAAATCAGCCTTTTTTATTATATCCCTCACCTTATTTATATTGTTTAAATATATTTTATAGATATAAAGCTTATAATGTGCAAACAAAGTTTATTCTAAAACTTATTTGATATTTTGTATAAATTTTATTCTAAGCATGGTCAACTTTTTTTGTCTTTTAAATAATATAAAGTATAATATCAATTGCCTTAAAGGAAGTATTAAATGCGACAATATAAACGCCCAGATTCTTTATTAATTACTATTAAAGGAAGAAAGAGAAGAAAAAGAATATCAATAAGATCTGAAATTATTTTTTTAGAAGAGTAGGAGGAATATAAATGGAAAAATGCACATTATTCGTAAATTTCAAGAATCTAGACAATAAAGTTTTTCAAATAAGGGTTAATGATGTAAGGCCTGATATAACAAGGCAAGAAGCTGAAGCTATAGCAGATCTAATTGTAAGTAACCAAGCAATCAAATATAAAGAAATGCATGTAGCTCAATACCTTGGTTCACAAATCGAAATTATATCTACTGAAATATTATAAAAAAACTTCACCTTCATTAAGAGGATATCAATCTTCTGATGAAGGTTTTTTATTACAAAATACATTTTTTAATATTTGCTTTCATATACATATAAAATTAAGATTTATAGAAGGAGTAATTTTTATGACAAATACTTTAAATGATTTAGGACTTGATATAGAAATAATCATTGGAAAGGATTTCTCTCCTAAACAAAGAGCAAAAAATGATCCTTTAAGAGCAAAGATAATCGATTTAGGTGTTGATGATAAGGGTGATATAACTGAAGAAGAGAGAAAAGAAGTTATTGAATCTCTAAAGAAGACTGAAGCTATGAGATCTGATAATTTTTCTCGTGGTGTTAATATACATGAGAATCTTCAATATATTGATATATCTAGCCTTGAGTATGCTCCTCTAAACTGGTATCCATGTCCCCTATCTCAAAAAGATGAGCTTGTAAAATTAATCGCCTCCATACAAAGTGTGGGATTAATTGAACCAATTATCATTGCAGGGTTTAAGGACTATGAT
>JAVBPQ010000163.1:0-38502 GCA_031549525.1 Clostridiaceae bacterium
CGGATGGCTTGGCGTAAAGGACATACATTCCACAAAGGCGGAATACTTCACAACAGAGGACTGCATCCACTGCGGTATTTGTGAGAGGATCTGCCCAGTCGGAAATATAAAGGTATCTCCTAAAGAAGTTGTTTTTAGGAATAATTGCCAGCAATGTATGGCTTGCATACAATGGTGTCCGCAAAGGGCAATATCCCACCCCAATGTACCAAAGGACAGAAAGCGTTATCACCATCCAGATATTACGGTGGAGGATATGCTGACTCTAAATAAAAAAGAATGAGCAATAAAAATACAAAGCTAGACGGAGGTAATGAAAAAGTACACCTGACCATTATTGAAAATCCAGAATTGTTGCAGTCAATGAATGAAGGCGCCGCCAAATCGAACAGCTTAATTTACTGGATGGCTTTTTTCCTTGCTGTGGAATCATTGTAGGTGTGACTACCGAACAATACACCGCTCATGATTTTCCCGATAACCGCATAGCGACAAACTATCTGTAATAAGTTCGTGAAAAGCTTAAAAAAACCATTGAAATGCATTTAAATAATTATAGGAGGATAAAGAACATGGATCTCTACACACCAATTTTCACTCGCAAGTCCATCCGCAAATATGACACCACCCCATTAGGTGCGGAGACGATTCAGCAGATTGAATCGTTTATTTCGGGTCTTCAACCGCTGCTTCCAAAATCAGTGATTACTCACAAAATTGTGGGACCAGAAAACGTAAAAAGTTTGGCAGCTCCCAATGCGCCTCACTTTATACTCATTTCCGGCAAGGAACAACCATTACGAAATACTTGCGCTGGTTTTCTCTTTCAGCATGTGGAGTTGTATTTATACTCGATAGGCCTCGCTACCCGTTGGCTTTCAAGTGTCAAGGGGAAGCAGGACGATCCGAATTTCATAATCAGCATGGCGTTTGGTAAACCAGCAGAACAAGCAACCAGAAGGCTCCAGGAGTTTAAGCGGAAATCCATCAATGAAATTGCCAAAGGAACGGACCTGCGTTTGGAGGCAGTTCGATTAGCACCATCAGGAATGAACGGACAGCCCTGGTATTTTATTGTAGAAGGTAATGCTGTTCATGTGTACTACAAGAAAAGCCTGGGTGGTCTAATGGGCTTGACCTATCACCATACCTCTTTGGATGTGGGTATAGCGCTATGCCATATGGGTGTAGCCAGCGAACATGAAAGAAAGCCGTTTAAGTTCACCATAGACAGGAAAAACACACCTGTACCGCCCAAGGACTATACTTATATCGGCACTGTTGAATAGAAGAATTTAAACTCATTAGTTTAGAGAAGGAGTATAGTATGCCTGTTTTTTTACTGGCAGTGGAGCCTGCCATTAATAGTTTTGAAATGATTATGCCTCTTTAGGAAAAATATGGTATTGTGATTGATCGCATTTCTTCAATGCAAAAAGCTATTCTAAAGTCTAATGGGGTATGGGCAGATTTTTGCATTTATCTCTTTCATCCTATCCCTCAAAAACTTAAAAAATTAGGAAGGGTCATATATAACGCCTTCCTTTTTATAATGATCTACCAAGTTTCTCTATGCACCTTTTCTTCTTCCCATAGGTCCTTTGATTGAGGTTCGCTACTTGGATAGCCTAATGAAATAAAACAAAATGGAGTTATATTTTCTGGTATATTGAAAAGTTCCTTTGTTTTATTAACAGTTTGCTCAATAGGATATAGTCCAAGCCATACAGAGCCAATCCCTAAAGATGTAGCTTGAAGTAAGATATTTTCTGTTGCGGCAGCACAATCTTGTACCCAAAATGGTGGAAAATCCTTTGTATCATTTTTACCACATACAACTATGCAAGCATCAGCTGATTTAAGCATCTTTGAATATGGATGAAATTCCATTATCTTATTAAAAGTTTCCTTTGATCTTACCACAATAAATTCCCAAGTTCTAAAGTTATGGGCAGATGGAGCTGCCATGCCAGCTTTTAATAGAAGATTTATATCTTCATCGCTTATTTTTTTGTCGCTATAGTTCCTTATACTTCTTCTTTTAAATATTGTTTCCATATTAAGCCTCCTCAAAAGAATATTCTATTAAACATCACTATACCATACAATTTTTAAAAACAAAATGTTTAATATAAAATCCAAAATTTTCTTTCTTAAGTTTCTATATAAGTAAATAACAAGCCCCTCCTATAATACCAGAAGCAACCATGACGATCATGGGTTTTGTTTTAAACTTTCTTAGTAAGAATAGTCCAACAGCAAATAAGATAACAGAAATATAGTCAATATGAAAGATATTCCCTTTAAGCCCATCTTTTCCCCAAAAAGAGAGGATAAGTATAGAAAGACCTGCTGAAAATATAAGTGCTACAACAGTAGGTCTAAGTCCAGCTAATATTCCTTTTATCACGATCAATTCTTTATAGTTACTATATAACCATGCCAAAGTTGAAACAATTATGCAAGATGGTAAGATACAGCCAATTATAGAGACAATAGCCCCACCAAGACCCGCAATCCTAATACCTGCAAAGGTGGCAGAACTAACAGCAATAGGACCAGGCATCATTTGGGATATGGTGATAAGGTCTGTAAATTCAGCAAGAGTTAACCATTTGTGTGTTTCTACTACCTGGCTTTGAATAAGCGGTAAAGCAGCATATCCACCTCCAAAGCTAAATAAACCAATTTGGAAAAAACTCAAAAATAATTGCAAATAAATCATAAATGTTCTTTCCCTCCTGTCTTATTATCATAAGCAGTTACAAGTATTCCTAAAGTAGCACAAAAAATTATTACATACATCACATTTATATGAAATATAAAATTCACTACAAATGATCCTATCATGATGATGATTGGCAATATTTTTTTATTTTTTATTATTTTATTGCCCATTGTTATAACTACATCAAAGATCACGGCACAAACTCCTGCCATCATACCCTTAAGTACAGAACTTACTATAGCATTCTTGCTAAATGCAAGGTAAAAGTGAGAAACAATGGACAAAATAATGAGTGGTGGTAGAATTGTACCAAAAATTGATACTAATATTCCTTTAAAGCCCATTAGCTTCCTCCCTACCAATATAGAAGCATTAACTGCCATAGCACCAGGAGAGGATTGAGCTATCGCTACCATATTAAGCATATCCTCTTCTTCTAACCATTTTAATTCATCTACAAACTTTTTCTTCATCAAAGGAACAATGACATACCCACCACCTAGGGTAAATGCACTTAAATAAAAAGTAGATGTAAATAACTTTATATAATTTTTAAGATTTCTTTCCATAAACCTCCCTCATTAATTTATAAAACTACACGAAAAATATATTAAAATTTAAATAAATTGCGCATTGTACATCTTAGCATAAACACCATTTAGCTCTAAAAGCTCCTTATGATTCCCTTTTTCTACTATCTCCCCTCCATCTACCACCATTATAAGATGACAATTTCTAATAGTTGAAAGCCTATGAGCTATTATAAAACTAGTTTTTCCTTCCATTAACTTTCTCATACTCTCTTGAATCCTTATCTCAGTCCTAGTATCAACATCGCTTGTAGCTTCATCTAGTATTAAAAAAGGAGGGTTTGATAATACAGCCCTTGCAATTGCTAAAAGCTGTCTTTGACCTTGACTTAAATTGCTTCCGCTTTCTGTGAGGGGTGTATCATATCCAAAAGGAAGCTGGCGTATAAAAGTATCTGCATCTGCAATAGTCGCAGCCCTTACAATCTCCTCAAAAGAAGCATCAGGTTTTCCATATAGTATATTCTCTTTTACAGTTCCTGAAAAAAGATAAGTATCCTGAAGTACAATTCCAAAACTCCTTCGCAGGCTTTCTTTAGTATAATCGTTTATATCCTCTTTATCTATAAATATATTTCCGCTATCGATATCATAAAATCTCGTGATTAAATTTACTAATGTAGTCTTTCCTGCTCCAGTAGGACCTACAAGAGCGATATTGTCCCCTGAGCATGTTTCAAATGAAATATCCTTTAACACCTGCTTATTTTTACTATATCCAAAATAAACATGCTCAAATTTAACATCTCCTTTTGGATTTAATATATCATGGGCATCTAATTTATCAGGTTTTTCTTCTTCTTGATCTAGTATTTCAAATACCCTTTCTGCCCCTGCCATTGCAGATTGAAGCGTGTTAAACATATTCGCTATTTCATTAAGAGGTCTTGTAAACTGCCTAGAGTAACTTAAAAAGCTTGCAATGACTCCTACTGTAATAGCTCCTTGAATTGCAAGAGTTCCTCCTACAAATGCTACAATGGTAATACCTAAATTATTTATAACCTCCATAAGTGGCATGATATATCCTGATAAGATCTGTGCTCTTGTTGCAATTTTACATAAACTCTCGCTTACATTAGAAAATTCTGATATCTTATCCTCTTCTTTATTAAAAGCTTTCACTATTTTAACACCGCTTATAGTTTCTTCAACAAGTCCATTTAATCCTCCAAGCTCCCTCTGCTGATTCTGAAATAAAGGCTTTGTTTTCTTTGCCACAACTCTAGTTAGTATAAAAACTAATGGAACAGTTATAAGAGTGGTAAAGGTCAAAATTCTGCTTAATGTCACCATCATAATAAAAGACCCTATAACTACTATAACTGTGCTCATTATCTGAAGTATTGCTTGAGATATGGTATCGCTTATTAAATCCACATCATTTGAAAAGCGGCTCATAAGATCTCCATGGCTTCTTGTATCAAAGAAAATGAGAGGAAATCTTTGCATCTTAGAAAAAAGATCCCTTCTTAATGACATTACAGCTCTTTGAGAAACCCCAACAGTTATAAAACCTTGAATTAGAGTAATAATTGAAATTGTAATATAAATTCCAAGTAAAATGAAGCAATATCTGATTAAAAGTCCGCCATTTGCACTTTCTATAGAGTCAACAGCTTTCCCAATAAAATATGGAGCTAAAAGATTGGAAAATGAATTTATTAAAACAAAAATAAATATGGCTAAAAGCCTCCCATATTCCTTTGAAAAATATTTTATAGTTCTAAGAAATGTCTTTAGGAAATTTTTAGGCTTTTGAATTGCAAAGGGCATCCTTCCCCCTGGGCCTTTATTTAATCCTAAACCCTTAGGTATTTCTACATTATCTTTTGTCTTATCCATATTAGACATATATTTCACCTTCTTTAATATCGCCTACTTGGGATTTATATATTTCTCCATATAATTCTGAATCACGCAAAAGCTCCTTATGCGTGCCTTTAGCTTTTATTTCTCCTTTATCCATTACTATTATTAAATCTGAACTTGATATGGAATGTATACGCTGAGCTATTATGATGATTGTGATAGACTTTTTATATTCATTTATAGATTTTTTAATAAGAGATTCTGTAGCAAAGTCTACAGCGCTTGTACTGTCATCCAGTATTAGTATCTCAGCATCTTTAATTATAGCTCTTGCAATAGATATCCTCTGCTTTTGACCTCCAGATAGATTAACTCCATTTTGTCCAAGCAAAGTATCATATCCATCAGGAAAGGACATTATAAAATCATGAGCTTCTGCTATCTTTGCAGCTCTTTCTATATCTTCAAGGCTTGCATCCTTTTTTCCCCAGCATATATTTTCCTTTATAGTCCCTGAGAATAAATGAACTTCCTGCGGTACATATGCTATCTTTTCCCTAAGCTCATCGACATCTATATTATTTATATCCTCACCATTTAAAAATATCGTTCCACTCTCTAATTTATAATATTTTAATATCAAATTTATAAGGCTGGTCTTTCCAGATCCTGTGGAACCTATTATTCCAACACTATCTCCCTTTTTTAAAGAAAAGTTTATATCTTTTAATGCTTTAACTTCTGAAGAATCATGATATGAAAAACAAACATCCTTAAATTCCAATTGAAAACTCAAAGCATGACCTTTCTTTTTAAGAAAAATTTTAGAGCTTTTATGAGAAGCTTCTGTCTCATCCTTTTCCATGACTTCCTTAATTCTATCATAGGATGTCATAGCACGTATCATCTGGTTAAAAATATTAAGTATTATCTGAATGCTCATAAATATTTGAAGCATATAATTTACAAAAGCTACTATCTTTCCTATTTCAAGATTATTATTAAATACCAAATATCCTCCAAACCAAAGCACAGAAACTATACCCATATTTATACAAAACCCCAATAGAGGTGTAAATATGGACATAAGCCTCATAGCTGAAATGGAGGATGTATTTAATAGAGTATTTGCTTTTTTAAACCTCTCCTCTTCATAATCCTTTCTATTAAAAGCTTTTACTACCCTTATTCCAGATAAAAATTCCCTCATGACCGAATTTAAATTATCTATGGATTGCTGAACTTTCTTAAACCTTGGATAGCCTTTTTTAATATTTAAAAAAATAAGCGCAGCCATCATAGGAATGATTATCAAAAATATTATAGACAATCTTCCACTTAGCATAACAGCCATAAAAAGAGCACCAATACATAAAATCGGCGCTTTAACATAAACTCTCATGAGCCCATTAGCAAAAGTCTGCAACTGAGTCACATCATTTGTAATACGAGTTATTAAAGAAGCTCTTCCAATAGAATCAATTAGCTTTATTGGCATATATTGAATCTTTTTATATAGATCATATCTAAGATCTCTTGCAAATTTTTGAGAAACATTTCCTGATATATTGTTCCTCAAAATAGCCATAACAGAACCAATGGCTGTTACAAATAGCATAAGAGATCCTGTTCTTAAAACATATGGCAAATCCTTATTCTTAACACCTACATCTATTATCCTAGATACGATAGTAGGTTGCAATAAACTGCACATAGCTTCTAAAAACACAAAGAAAACAGCAGCACAAAATAACTTCCAATATACAATCCAATATTTTTTAAGCAAAACAAAAATCCCCCATTAAAAATGATATCACATAAAGTTTACTCTTTTACAATGCATTTTTCTAGTTTCTTATTATAATTTTTGCTCATGTTTATCATTGATTTTTTACTTTATCTTATAATATAATAAAAACATGTGATTTATGAGGAGAAAATTTATGAACCAAGGTATATTACAACTTATTTTAGCTTCTCTTTTAGTTGTTCCACTAGGAATAACTTGTAAAACCTTGATTAAAGATGATAGAGAAACTTATAAAAAAATATTACAATTAGCATGGCCTAGCATTTCTGAGCAATTTCTCGTAATGCTTGTGGGCATGATAACCACTATATTTATATCAAGACTTGGAAAGCAGTATATCTCATCTGTTGGAGTTGTAAATATGCTGTTTAGTTTATATCAAGTTATATTTGCTGCACTATCTACAGGATGTACAGTTTTAATAGCAAGATTCTATGGTCAAAATAAACACTCTAAAGTAATAAGCACACTTTTTCAATCCATCGTAATTGGAATGGCAACAGCTATTTTATTTTACTTGATGGTTTCTATATTTTATAAACAGATAATAGATACCTTTTATGGAAAGATGGATAAAGAGGTTTTAAATTTAACCTATACTTATTACAAATCCACTGTAATTGGAATTCCTTTTATAGTGATGGATCTCATAATTTCAGGGGCTCAAAAAGGATCAGGAGATACAAAAACCCCAATGTTTATTTCAATATTTGTAAATATCATAAATATAGTTTTAAACATCTTTTTAGTCCATGGCATGAATTTAGGGTTTATAAATATTGTAGGAATGGGATTAACTGGAGCTGCTATTGCTGTAAACACAGCAAGGATTGTGGGAGCATGCATTAAATTTTTAACGCTCTTTTCTAAAAAAAGAAATATTCACTTCGATCTTAAAATGAAATATACCATAGATGTAAATATAATAAAGAGGATATTTAAAATAGGCATCCCATCCTTTTTAGAGAACTTTATAATGCAAGGAGGATTTTTGTTTCTTCAGATACTCATAGTTTCAATAGGAACAGATGCTATGGCAGGATATCAAATTGGGGGTAATATTCACAATATTGCATTTATGCCTATAATGGGACTTGCAATAACCACCACAACATTAGTAGGTCAAAGCCTTGGAATGGAGGATTATAATTTAGCAGAAAAATATGCAAACTATACCACAAAACTATCCATAATCATCGGACTTTTAATGGCTATCCTGCAGATATCATTTTTAGGACCTCTCTTAAGTTTATATACTAATGACCAAAATGTAATTCCTTATGCTGTAACAACCTTAATTGGTTTCTCAATAGTTGAACCATTTATAGGTCTGTCAAATACCATAGCTTCTACTTTAAGAGCTGCAGGAGATTTAAAATATATACTTTTAACAAGCCTTGTAGCATTTTGGACCTTTAGAATAGGCGTATCATATGTACTTATAAACTTCGTGCATATAGGGCTTATTGGGGTTTTAATAGGAGTGTTTTTAGACTTTTCTATAAGAGCATTTCTATATACAAAAAGGATGAAAAAAGGAAGATGGAAATATCTTAAGGTTTAATTATATTAAATTAAGGGGTTATTGCAAAATTAATTTAAAATTAGTTTTGCAATAACCCCATTTTTATTTTAATTATATTATTATTGACAACACTATATTATATTGCATATAATATATATAATTAAATAATATTATATAGGAGGATGATTATGGTCTTTCAATTAGGAACAGCTTTACTAGATGCTTGTGTTTTAGCTATCCTTTCAAAAGAAGATACATATGGCTATGTTTTAACTCAAAATGTAAAACAAGTTATGGATGTATCAGAATCCACCTTGTATCCAGTGCTGAGGCGCCTTCAAAAAGAGAATTACCTTGAAACTTATGATATGCAATTTCAAGGTCGCAACAGAAGATACTATAGGATTACTGCTCTTGGAGTCAATACCTTAAAAATATATATAGACGAATGGAACTCATATAAAAATGAGGTAGATAAAATTTTAGTGGGGGGTCTTAAAAGTGAACAGGTATGAATTTATTGAAGAGCTAAAGGTTAGACTTAAAAAATTACCTTATGATGAAATAAAAAATGCCATTGAATATTATGAAGAATATTTTGATGATGCAGGATATGAAAATGAAAAAACAGTTATTGAGGAACTTATCTCCCCTTCAAAAGTAGCATCTCAAATAATTGCAGATTTTGCTATAAAAGATTTTGAAAACTCAAAACCATCAGTGAAAAAAGGTCTATCTACAGTTTGGTTTATTGTACTTGCAATCTTTGCATCTCCTATTGCATTTCCAGTTGCCTTTGCACTAGTGGTGTTAGTGTTTTCAATAGTTTTAGCTGTGCTTATAAGCATCTTTAGCATTGGATTTGGAGGATTAGCTCTAGCATTAGGCGGTATAGTCTGTCTCTTTATGAGCTTTTCAATCATAATAAAAGAATTTGCTACTTCTATATTTTTTATAGGCTTTAGCTTTTTATCATTTGGAGTAGGAATAGCAATTCTCACAGCCATGGTTATTATATCTAAAAAGTTCTTTATATGGTTTGCAAATAGGTTAAACAAATTTCTTAAAAGGAGAAACAATTTATGAAAAATTTAGTTTTTAATATTTGGAAGATCGCTGCTATCTCTGCTATTGTAGGAATACTACTTATAGTTATAGGATTATCTTTAGGTGCCAATAAATCCATGTACCTAGACAGTAAAGGAGTCCATGTTGGCTCAAACGATTCTCAATTGATAAGTGAATTAAACTTAGAAAAACTTACAGATATAGACATTGATATTGATTTATCAAATATTGAATTTGTAAAATCCGATAAATATGGATTTGAAATAAAATACTATGAAAATAGCTCTGCTCCAACCTGGAATGTAGAAAATGGACATCTTAGAATAGATTTTAAACATAAAAAAACTTATTTTAATTTAGGTTTTTTTCAAAGCTCTAATGAAGCCTATATAAAAGTATTTTTACCACAAGATGCTTTACTTAACTCCATACAGATTAAAACAAATGTTGGAAACGTAGATATAGGGAATTTTTCTTCTAAAAATGTCAATATAAATACTTCCATTGGCAATATTAAACTATCTAGAGCTAAAATAGATGACTTTATCGTTAAATCAAATACTGGTGAAGTTCAATTAGACGAATGTACAATCTCTAATTGCAACATAAATAACAACATAGGAAAAATTTTAGGTACTAATCTTAAAACATCTAATTTAAATATTGAAGCAGATGTTTCAAATGTAAATATAGAAGGAGAATTTTTGAAAAAGACAAAACTCCGCACTAATATAGGTGAAATCACTTTAACTACCTCTAAAGATAAAGAATTCTACAGTTATGATATCAATACAGAATTTGGAAAAATAAAAATTGACAATAAAAATGAAGATACAAAATTAATTTCCGAATCTAATAATTCAGAAAACAACCTAGAAATAACTACAAATACTGGTGATATTACAGTAAATTTTTCGAATTAAAATTAGTTATTTTATTTTTTAAAATTATTTGACATTAGAGTATTAATTATATATCCTTAATGAAAACAAGGCTTTAAGTGTTATTTTTATTTTGGAGGATAATTTATATGAAAGAAAATTTAGCAAGAAAAATTATAAGAGATCATCTAGTAAATGGCAATATGGCTTTTGGTGAAGAAATATGCATAAAAGTTGATCAAACACTCACTCAAGATACCACAGGAACTATGACCTATTTACAGCTTGAAGCAATGGAAATCGAATCTGTAAAAACAGAGCTATCTGTAGCTTATATAGACCACAATATGCTACAAACAGGATTTGAAAATGCAGATGATCATGAATTTATTAAATCTTGTGCTTTAAAATATGGAATAATATTCTCTAAACCAGGAAATGGAATTTGCCATCAGCTCCATTTAGAAAGATTTGGAGCACCAGGGAAAACTCTCATCGGTTCAGACAGCCATACCCCAACAAATGGAGGAATGGGAGCATTAGCAATAGGTGCTGGAGGACTTGATGTAGCAATTGGAATGGCTAAGGGCGTTTATTATTTTAAAATGCCAATGATTTATAATATTGAATTAAAAGGAAAATTGTCAAAAGCTGTAGGAGCTAAAGATGTGATTTTGTATATACTAAAAAATCTCACAGTAAAAGGCGGAACAAATTGTATTATAGAGTATTCTGGCGATGGTGTTAAGGAGTTATCTTTGACTGAAAGAGCAACGATAACAAATATGGGGGCAGAGCTTGGTGCTACTTCTTCTATATTTCCTTCAGATGAGAATACTCTAGAATTTTTAAAAAGACAAGGAAGAGAAAAAGATTATGTAAAACTTTCAGCAGATGAAGGTGCAGAGTACGATAAAAAATTTGTGGTAGAGCTTGATAAGTTAGAGCCTTATGTAGCTTATCCTCATAGCCCAGATAATGTTCGAAGCGTAAGTGAAGATAGGATAAAAATTCATCAAGTTGCCATAGGCTCTTGTACAAATTCTTCTTATATGGATTTAATGACAGCAGCTAAAATATTACAAGGAAAAACTGTTCATAAGGATGTTGATCTCGTCATTTCACCAGGATCTAGCAATATAATTGAAATGCTATCAAACAATGGAGCGCTTTCTACATTTATTAAAAGCGGTGCTAGAATATTAGAAGCAGGCTGTGGACCATGCATTGGAATGGGTCAGGCGCCAAGATCTAAAGGTAAATCCTTAAGAACTTTTAATAGAAATTTTAAAGGAAGATGTGGAACCTTAGATGCAGAAGTGTATCTTTCAGGGCCAATGGTTGCAGCATATTCTGCTATAAAAGGATACATTGCAGATCCAAGGGAAATAGATGAAGATATAAACGTTAAGCTTCCAGAAAAATTTGATGTTTATTCAAGTTATTTTATTTATAAATTAGAAGATTCTGAAAGAGAAAAAATATCCTTAGTAAAAGGGCCTAATATTGGAAGTTTTCCTAGAAATGAATCGTTAAAGGATAATATATACACTAAAATTTTATTAAAAACAGGAGATAACATTACTACAGATGATATTGTGCCATCTAATGCAAATATGCTTAAATATAGATCGAATATTGAAAAATTAAGTGAATTTAGTTTTAATACTATAGTTCCTGATTTTAAAGAAAGATGTGTAAAATATGGCGGCGGGATAATAATCGGCAAAGAAAACTATGGTCAAGGTTCTAGTAGAGAACATGCTGCTTTAGTACCATTATATTTAGGTATAAAAGCCATAATTGCAAAATCCTTTGCTAGAATACATAAGTCAAATTTGATCAACTCAGGTATTCTTCCCTTAGAATTTAAAAATTATGAAGATTATTTTAATCTTTCTGAATTTGAAGACATTATGCTCGTTAATCTATTAGAATCTATTGATAAAGGAGAGGTGTTAGTTAAGACTGAAAATTTTGAATTTTTAACAAATATCACATTATCAGACCGTGAAAAAGAAATACTAAAGCATGGCGGTTATTTGAATTATGCCATGAAAACTTTTTAAATTAAGAGGTGATATATGAAAAAGGTTACTTTAATTAAAGGAGATGGAATTGGACCAGAAATTGCTGAAAGCGTTATAAATATTTTTCATGCTATTGATGTTCCAGTAGAATTTGAGGAGAAATTTGCTGGCTATGAGGTATACAAAAAAACTGGAAATCAAATACCTGAAGATGTATATGAATCTATTGAAAAAAATGGAGTGGTTTTAAAGGGACCTTTAACAACACCTATAGGAGAAGGTTTTAGAAGTATAAATGTACACCTTAGAAAAAAATATAATCTCTTTGCAAATATAAGAGAAGTGAGGTCTTTTAAAAATACTAATGGAAAATATAGCGATATAGATCTTGTTATCTTTAGGGAAAATGTTGAAGGACTTTATATTGGAGAAGAGGATAAAAGAGAATCAAAGGATGATATCATTACCACAGCTATAAAGAGAATTTCTAAAAGTGCAAGCATGAGAATATTAAAAGAGGCTTTTTCTCATGCAGATAAGAATAAAATTGATAAAGTCACTATTGTACATAAAGCAAATATTTTAAAGTTAACAGATGGGTTATTTTTAGAATGCAGCAGAGAGGTTCAAAAGGAATTTTCTCACATAGCACTTGAAGAGATCATCATTGATAATATGTGCATGCAATTAGTGATGAATCCTCAAAGATTTAAGATAATTGCAACAATGAATTTTTATGGAGATATATTATCAGACCTTGCAGCAGGTTTAATCGGAGGACTAGGGCTTGTACCTGGAGCTAATATTGGAGAGAAGGTAAGTATTTTTGAAGCTGTTCATGGAAGCGCTCCTGATATTGCAAAAATGAATATAGCAAACCCTACAGCTTTTATTTTAAGTTCTATTAATTTATTAAACTACATCGGTTTAAATGATTATGGAAATAAAATTTTAAAAGGATTGCAAAGTGTTTATGATGAAGGAAATCATTTAACTAAAGATTTAGGAGGAAATACCACAACAACAGAATTTACTAAATATTTGATTGAAGCTATGTTAGGAGGAAAATAAAATGGAAAATATAGATGATCTTGTAAAAATAGTAGAAGAAACAAACTATATAAAAGAAGATATTTATTATAAATACGATATAAACCCAGGACTTAGAAAAAAGGATGGAACTGGATTGTTAATTGGACTTACAAAGGTTGGAGAAGTAAATGGTTATAGGATAAAAGATAACAAAAAAGTTCCTATAGAAGGAGAATTATATTATAGGGGCCTAGAAATAAATAAGATCATTGAAGAGGTTAAAAAGAGCAAGGGCTTTTATTACGAAAAGATTGCACACCTTTTATTATTTGGGAATCTTCCTAATGAGAATGAATTAAAGAGATTTTTATCCATTTTAAACGAGCATAAAAAGAGATTTATTTATTTTTTCTTAAGAGATGTTCAAAAGGAACATTTAATGAGCGCTCTTCAAAGAGGAGTAAACTATTTATATGCACTAGATAAAAATCCAGACGAGATAACTATAGAAAATATAGTTAATCAGAGTTTTTTTGTAATTTCAAGAATTCCAGATATTTTACTTCAAGGGTTTTTAAGAGGATCTTACAATGAAGGAAAGGAAATGAAATTAAAATATCAAGAGCTAAGTAGTGCAGAGTACTTTTTAAGAATGTTAAATAATAGAGAATACACTGAAGAAGAAATAGAGATATTTGACCTTCTCATGTTATTGCATGCAGAGCACGGAGCAGGCAATAACTCTACCTTTACAGTAAGGGTAATGTCTTCTGCATATACAGATACTTATTCCGCGATTTCTGCAGGGGTTGGATCCTTAAAGGGCTTTAGGCATGGCGGCGCAAATCATATGGTACTTAAGATGGTGGATGATATAAAAGAAAAGGTAAATTATAATAATGAAGAATGCTTTAAAGCATACTTAAGAGATATTTTGAATAAAAATGCTTTTGACAAAACAGGCTTAATATATGGAATGGGTCATGCTGTTTATACAATAACAGATCCAAGGGCTATTATATTAAAGAAAAAAGCTGAGGAGCTTGCTATTAAAGAAGGCTTAGAAGAAGAGTTTAATATATTTAAAAACGTTGAGAAGTTTTCAAAAGAAATTTTTAAAGAGAAAAATGGAGAGGACTTTAATATTTGTGCCAATGTAGATCTATACTCTGGTTTTGTTTATAAAATGCTCGATATAGACAAATGCCTCTTTACACCAATATTTGCTTTTTCAAGAATTCCATCTTGGTGTTGTCATAGAATGGAGCAGATAATCAGTGAAAAGAAGATTATTCGCCCTGCTTATAAGGCTTTGCGTCAAGGAAAGGATCTATTTGAAGAGATTTTATAAAAATTTTATGAATACATTTTTGATTATTTAAAACTATCCCATAGATGGATAGTTTTTTTATTTTAAAACTTTATTGACAAATAAATTGTATTATTGTATTATTTAATTAATACAATAATACAAAGTAGGTGGTAAAGTGAATTTCAACAATAATTTACCTATTTATCAACAAATTGTTGATATCATGAAGCAAAAGATTATTTCTGGGGAGCTTAAAGCAGGTGATAAAATAAAACCTGTGAGAGAGATTGCAGAGGAGATGAACGTAAATCCCAACACTGTGCAAAAAGCTCTCAGCCACCTAGAAATTGAAAAGCTTCTTTATTCAGAAAGGACAAGTGGAAGATATGTAACAAAAGATGAAAAAATAATCTCTAAGTTTAGAGAAAATATGATCTTTAACATCATAAGGAATTTTTTAAATACCTTAGAACAAATGGGTATAGATAAGAAAAAGTCTCTTAACCTTATGGAAGAATATTTAAAAGGAGATTTGAAAGATGAGTAATGTTTTAAAAGTATCTAATGTATCAAAATTTTATGATAAAAAACAAGTGCTTAAGAATTTAAGCTTTAGTGTTCAAAATGGTTCAATTGCTGGCCTTTTAGGTCCTAATGGCAGCGGTAAAACTACACTTATCAAAATAATAAATTCTTTAATAGATGATTTTAGCGGAGAAATAGAAGTTTGTAATAAAAAAATCAGTGTAGAAACTAAAGAGATGATCTCTTATTTACCTGATGTAGATTTTTTAAGGCAAGATATGAAAATTAAGACCATAATTGAGATGTATTCAGATTTTTTTAAGTCTTTTGATAGAGTAAAGGCGAGGGAAATGTTAAAAGCTGTAGGTTTAGATGAAACAAACTATATAAAAGAGCTTTCAAAAGGCAATAAGGAGAAATTGCAACTTGTTTTAACGATGGCAAGAGAAGCAAAGCTCTATATATTTGATGAACCAATTGCTGGCGTAGATCCAGCTGCAAGGGATTTTATAATTGATACAATAATTAAAAATTATCATGAAGATGGTTCTATCTTAATATCTACCCATCTAATTAGCGATATTGAACATGTTATCGATAAGGTAATTTTCATTAAAAATGGTGAAAAAGTTCTAGATGATGATGGTGAAAATATAAGGATTAAAAACAATAAATCTATTGATGCTGTCTTTAGGGAGGTATTCAAATGTTAGGAAAACTTTTAAAATATGATTTTAAAGCAGGAGCTCAAATTATCACAACCATTATTATTTCCATGGCACTACTTTTATGTTTTTCATTAGCTTTAATACCAATTCATAATAATATTTTAAACTCTATAATAATTGTAGTATCTGTATTTGCAAGTATAGGGCTTTTCGCCTCTTTTGTCATAGTTCGTATCTTACATTTTTATAATACCATGACTAAAAATGAGAGCTATTTCACCTATAGCATTCCAGTTTCCATAAATAAAATAGTGTTTTCAAAAGTTTTCACTTCCTTTATTTGGGGAATAATTAGTATTTTAACTATAGTATTCTTTTGGGTAATTCTTTTAAACTTTATGAATAATGGAAGCTATATAGCTGGATTTCCAAATAGTATTGCTCTTTTTACAATAGTTATTGGGTTAAGCCAATTTATATTTATGATGATGCTTATGGCATTTTCTATAAGTTTATCAGTTTATCCTAGATTTAAAAATAAAAATACTGGAATTGTTATAAGCGTGATCTCTTATATAGTTTTATATTATGGTTTAGGAATAGTACAACTTATATTTTTAGCTATTTCTCAATTGATTCAAGGAAATCTTCAAAATATATTAAACAATAATCTTTCAGAAGATAGATTAATAGACGTAATGAATACTTCAATCCTTCCTGCAGTTATTATTTATCTTTTATTCGGAGCCATATTTTATTATTTAACTGTAAAAATTTTTTCAAAGCACAAATCTATTTAAATTAGAGGACCATTTGAAGGTGGTCCTCCTAATATGTATTATTAAAATATAATTAAATGCGATAAATTATCGCATTTGCTAAAAAATCAACTCCAGCTACTCCATCCCAAAACCATCTATTATTATCAACAACACTTTCTCCGCAATTTATGGTCTCAGTCTTAACTACTATTAATTTACAAATATTTTTGATGAGCTTAAAAGATATAGAAGAGTTTAAAATAGTTTTACACACCCTATCAAAAAAAACATGACCAATTATTTCAACGGCTATGGAATTTTCTTCAATATTTAATTTTCTATTATAAATATTCTCATAGTATGATTTGATTTTTTTTGCTATAGAAATAGCTCCGCAATTTTTAAGTGAAGATAAAAGCTCCTCATCATTAGAAATTTTTGCTATTTTATCACTATAAGTTACATTTATATTATTATAAATATCTATAGGTATAAGCATAGATCCTTCTCCTTTTAAACTTTGGTTTTTATCAATACACACTTTAGCCTGCTTGTACATTTTTATATTATACATTATATTTATAGTAATCAATAGAATATTTGTTAAGCTTTTTTATAGTTTTCCACATAAAAGATAATTTATTAAATTATAATGTTGAAGCTATTTGTTTAACAAATAAAGGAATTTTTAGATAGCATAAATTATATTATTATTTTAAAAAGGTGATATTTTGAATAATTTTAAAAATATATCCATATTTTACTTCTCAGGTACAGGGAATACATGGTATGCTTCAGAAAAACTCAAAACTTACTTAAATGATAAAAATCTTAATGCAAAATCTTACTCCATAGAAACTTTAAACTCTGTAGAATCAAACATGATAATCGATGAAAGTGATATTGTCATATTTGGTTATCCAATTTATGGATCTTATGTACCTGCCCCTATGATCAATTTCATTAAAGGCATAAAGAAGAAAGAAGGGAAAATTTCAGCAATCTTCTGCACTCAGATGATGTTTTCTGGAGATGGTGCAAGAATTGGAGATCTATTTATAAAAGAAAAAGGATTTAAAACAAGATGGGGCATCCACTTAAATATGCCAAACAATTTAAATTGCGGTTTTTTAAAGTTTCTCCCTATAACAAACGATGAGAAAAAATTAAACAAGATGATGAAAAAAATAGATAAGAGGATTAATAAGTTTTCAAACTATATAATAAATGATATAGAATTTAAGCAGGGATTTTCACTATTTTCAAGGTTAATTGCAAAAATTCAGAGAAAATCGGATAGTACTGATATGAACAAAATGTGGAAAAATTGCATGTCTATTGATAAAAATAGTTGCATACGATGTGGAAAATGTGCCAAGCTTTGCCCTTCACATAATATTTTAAAAGATGATGATGGCTATTATTATACTCAAAAAAATTGCAGTGGATGCTTAAGATGCCACAACTTTTGTAAAAGTCAAGCTGTTATGTTTAAAAACACAAAGAGCACAAAAGAAAGCTATCATGGACCAGTGAAAAATTTTGATCCATTTATTCTTAAGAAGTAAAAAAAAGATGTTGCTCACTGATTTTTTATCAGCTTTGCAACATCAATTTTTTCGTCAATTAAAAGACTTAAATTCGCCTGTTTTTTGGTATATTATGGATTCACATATGTTTGTCACATGATCTCCGCCTCTTTCCATATACTTTGCAGCAAAGAGTATTTGTGTTAATTGATTAATATCATGGATGTTCCCCTTCATCATCTTAGGTGAAAGTTCAACATACAACATCCTATACTGTACATCTATTTCATCATCCATCTTACATATATCAAAAGCCATATTTTCATCTTTTTTATCAAATGCTTCTAAAGATAGAGTGAGCATCTTTACAAGCACATCTTTCATCTTAACTATATATGCAATTTCATCCATGAGCTTGCAACTAGAAATTCTAATTCCAATCTTTGAAATATCTACAGCATAATCTGCTATTCTCTCAAAATCTGATACTATTTTGATACATGTAAAAACATATCGTAAATCTGATGCAAATGGCTGCTGCAAAGCTATCATTCTCACGCACATCTCTTCTATTTCATCTCTTTTAGTATTTATTTTAATATCATCTTTAATTATCTTCTCTGCCATCTTTACATCTTTATTTACAAGAGCTTCAACAGACGAAATTATATGATCGATTGTCATAGCTCCAATCTCCATTATTTGCTTTTTTAATCTTATTAATTGTTTATCAAATACATCTCTGCTCATATATTACATGAGATTTAAGGCCAATCTCACAAATTCACCTCTTTTTTACTATTGATATAAGACTTAACCAAACCTTCCTGATATGTAATCTTCTGTCTTCTTCTCTCTTGGGTTTGAAAACACATTCTCCGTCTTATCAAATTCCACAAGGACTCCTTGATAAAAAAATGCTGTATAATCAGATATTCTTGCTGCTTGCTGCATATTGTGAGTTACAATCAAAACAGTATACTTATTTTTCATATTCACGATGAGATCTTCAACTTTTCCTGTAGATATAGGATCAAGGGCTGAAGTTGGTTCATCCATGAGTATTATTTCTGGTTCTATCGCTAGAGTTCTTGCGATACAAAGCCTCTGCTGCTGACCTCCTGATAGACCTAAAGCATTTTTATTTAATCTATCTTTCACATCTTCCCATAAACTAGCACCCTTTAAACTCTTCTCTATAATCTCATCTATGGATTTTCTATTTCTATTCCCATGTATCCTGAGCCCATAAGCTATATTATCGTATATGGACATTGGAAATGGATTTGGTTTTTGAAAGACCATCCCTACTCTCTTTCTCAAACCTATCTCATCATAATGCCTATATATATTTGCACCATCAAAAGTAACCTCTCCTTCTATCCTTATGCCATCGATTAAGTCATTCATCCTGTTTAAAGTTCTTAAAAATGTAGATTTACCACACCCCGAAGGACCAATCAATGCTGTAACACTTCCCTTTTCTATGGAAACTGTCACATTTTTTAAAGCTTGAGATGAACCGTAAAAAACATTTAAATTTTTGCTCTCAATTATGTGCATTTTATATTCTCCTGATTGTATTTTTTAGTAAACTACTGATAGGATCCTTCCACAATCTTTATTGTTTCTATAGGAGTGAAAATCATATTCTTTAGAACATTTTGTACACTCATCAATAAAGCAACAATTTTCTTTTGGAATATTCATATAAGAAAGTTGAGCTTCTATGCATCTTGTTAAGCTAAGCATCCTGCCACTTGAAATATCTACTCCTTCATACTTTAAATTAAAATCATCTATAATATCAGAAGAAACCTCATAGCAACAGCTCTTTATATGGGGACCTACTAAAAATATGAGATCCTTTAATTTAACATCATATCTATCTTCAATAAATTTCACGGTTTTTAATAATATCATATCATATGTTCCCTTCCACCCGCTATGAATAGCTGCTTTAACTTGCATAAGCTTATGCCCAATCAATATGGGAACACAATCTGCTGTATATACACATGCTCCAGTAGCATCTTTATTTAAAATAATAGCATCTCCATCTCTAATTTTTCCATCATATTCATTAATTATATCTGAGTGTATCTGATTTGAATATCCTATATCGGTAAGGTTAAGCTCTTTGCATAGCTTTTTTAATTTATCATTAAATTCATATATATCTTTTTTAAAATCACCTTCTTGATTTTTTAGTGAAAATAAAAAATTGCACTCATCTTTTTTGATGCTAATATAATCAATATTATCTATCTTTACCATAGTCTTTAAAAACATATTTCACCTTCTATATAAAAAAGGATAGGCAACCTATCCTTAAACTTTCTTCATTTTGTCAATGATTCATAATTTAGTCTAAAGGTAAGTGACAATTCTTCTCACTATCTGGGAGTATCCTTGTCACACTTTAGATATAAAAACTTATACCCTTTCCATATATTCTCCAGTTCGGGTATCTACTCTTACTATTTCCCCTTCATTTAAGAAAAGAGGTACTTGAATGCTACACCCTGTCTCAAGTTTTGCAGCTTTAGTTGCATTTGTAGCTGTATTTCCTTTTATTCCTGGCTCACATTCAACCACTTGCAATTCAACAAAATTTGGTGCTTCAACTGAGAATGCTTCACCTTTATAAAATTTAATTATGGCAAACATGTTTTCTTTTAAATATTTAATGGCATCTTCGACTTTTTCATAGTTTAGAGGTATTTGTTCATATGTCTCTTGATCCATAAAGTAATAAAGCTCTCCGTCACCATATAAATACTGCATTTCTTTTCTCTCAATTACAGCTTCTTGAAATTTAGTTGATGGATTAAATGTAGTTTCAGTCGTTCCTCCAGTTAAAACATTTCTAAGCTTAGTTCTTACAAAGGCTGCTCCTTTTCCTGGCTTAACATGTAAAAAATCTACAACTGTAAAAACTTGACCTTCATTCTCAAAAGTAGTGCCTTTTCTTATATCTCCAGCGGAAATCATGTATATTCCTCCTAAAAAAAATTGCATTTAATACAATCTATATTAACATGCTTAAACATAATCTAATCAACAACATAATTCTAACAAAAAAACAATATAGTTTCAATTAGATTTTGTAATAAACTCTGAAGCTATTTCACCTTTATATATATTGTATATATCTTTTTCTAAAGAAATATTTTTTATTCCCTTTAAATTTCCAATTTTAGATAATTTAGATAAAAAATCATCTAAATACGTTAACTCTCCTTCAAAATTAAAACTCACAATTATATTATCATCTACATTTTTTATCCACTTTAAATTTATTCCTGGATTTTCATTGCTAAATGAAACAATTTGTTCATAATTATAACTGGTATCTTTTAATTTAAAAGCCTCATATTCTTCATTTATTAAAGTTAGATTTTTCTTCTCTTGCAGTATTTTACCATAAGTTAAATAAATACTAAACAAAACAAATAAAAACATCAGTGATAAAAAGGCTATCCATACTCTATTTTTCATACTATTTCTCCCCAAAAGTTATCTTTACTTCTTTATTTTCTGAGCCTTTTACAAAGAATTCAATATTTAATATCTTAGTATTTTCGTTTTTTAAAACCTCATCTATAATATTATTTATTGAATTCCCATTGCCACTTAAGATTATATGAGATTCATTTTCCTGCTGATTTATCTGTCCATTTACGCCATCAGACGAAAGCAAATTGGTTAAAAAGGATGTGTTTTCAGTCATAGAGGCTATCTTTCTTTTATAATCGTTATTCTTTGTAATTATAGTTCTTACGCTCTCTGATTCTTTTTTTAAATTTTTAAAATCATCTTGAAATTCAGCAAATACTCTATAAAATATAGCAGTTATAAGAACTAAAAACAAAATTAAATATCTCTCAATTCTATTGTGCTTTTTCTTTGAATATGAAATATGTTCAAAATTATAAAAATACATTGTTTTGATCTAAATACTGCTTATGCTAAACCTTGAATAAAATTCCTCAGAACAAAATTCTTTAATACTGGTTTTACGGATTTTATTCTTGCTATTTATAAACAGTAAATTTTTCTCCTCTCCTATAAACTCTCTCAATTCAACCATCTTCTTTTGCAAAGTATCTACGCAAACATCTTTTAAGAGGCTTGAATCAAATATCCTCTTATCCTTTATAAAATTTATATATAAAGAATCATTATTTTTAAATATCATGACATAATTGCCTCTTTTTAATTTATTTTTAAACTTTCTATAAATATAAAACTGCAGTGGCAAGATCTTTATCTTTCCTTTAGATATATTCTTTATCAATTCCTTATTTTCGCATTTAATGCAGTATAGAATTAATGATCTTTTCTTTTTAGATCTTAATCTCTCTATGTAAAAGATCAGATCCTCTATATCTCCAAATAGCTCTGTTAGATGGTCCTTTACTATCTCTTCTGTCTTATTTTTATCCTTTATGTTTATATCCAGTCTATCTATAAAGATATCTTCACCTTCTATGATGAACTTCTTCTTATTTTTCAAAGGTTTTATATCACAAAAATTATAAAGTTTTATAAAAAATCACTCCCTAACTAATTTGCAAAATTTTAAAGAATCATTATTGCAATAGATTGAAAATATTTCATATGTCTTATTTAATTGAAAATATATCATTATCTTATTTGAATTTGCTATTTTAGTCACCTCGTACCCTGAGCCATTAAAAGAGATCTTTGTTTTACTGTCAGCTATATATTTGTTAAAGTCCTCAAATTTAGGATTTTCTGTCTTAATTTTTTCTGATATCCTGTCAAATATTTCAAAGTAAGCTTTGTTAAAAAAATCGTTTTGTTTAAATGAATCTAAATACACCTTTGTATACAAATTAAAATTTAAAATAGATATAAAATTAACTAAAACTAAGGTCATGATTATTGAAAAGAAAACCAATGATATCACCATAACTGAACCCTTCATCCTTTTCTGAGGTATATTTAACTTTTTCAATACATCTAACATATTCCTTTTTATCCTTTCCAAAAATGGTGACATAGATCAAATTACCTTTATCTAGAAGATCCATTCCATATATATTCCTTATGACATAGTTATAAGTCCCTGAATTATACCTATGCCTCCACACCAAAGAATTATTTACGATTTCAAATGCTCTCCACTCTTTTATATCTTTGTTCTCTTCATAGACAAGCCTCTTTCCTTCTATCATAACCTGAGTGGAATATTTTAATTTAAACTCCATAAAGTTAAGAGCTTCTTCAATATAGTAATTTTCAAGATAAGACTTTCTATATTTATTAGTTAAATCATTTAAGGGAAGATACAATTTAAGAAGTATCAAAACTATAAGTGTAAATATCGAAAAGGATGTTATGGCTTCTATCATAGTAAAGCCTTTAATAATAGTATATTTTTTTCTCAAGTCTTCCATGTTGCAAAATCTTATCATAAATGATTATACTTCCTTCCCTTCCGCTTAAAAATCTTATTTCACAATATGTATCCCCAACGGTTTCTACATAGCCTAGTGAATTAATGGAATTTTGCCTAATCCAGCTTATATTGCAATTATCCCCTCTTATATATTTTGTTCCAATTCTTGAATTCTTTGGCATATTGTTTCTTATTTCTTTTTCAACAGCATCTATAAATGTAGAATATTCTTTTGTCTTATTGCTAGAGTGGACTTTTTTAAAATATCTCATCTCAAAGGATACTAAAAATAAAATTATTATCATAAGCATGGAAAGAGAAGCCATAACTTCAACGAGGGTATAACCTTTACTTGATTTCAGCATATCCTGTACTCACTAAAATCACTATTTGTTTTTTGTTTCCATATTTATCTGCAATCTCCCATGTACAACCTTCATTTATAAATCCCTCATAGCTTATTTTTCTTGATAAATTACTGCTTAAAGAGGTTATGGTAAACCCCTCAGGCAGCTTATATTCTTTTCCAAAACCATTTCCTGAAATAAATACAGATTTATTATTTAAAACTATCAATTTTCCATCCACCTTGCTATTTTTTACATACATCTTGCCTGTGTTTATAAAGTAGATTATATTTTCGCATGTAATATCCAATAATTTTTTAGAATTCATCTTGTTATATCCTGATATAACAGGGTATGAAATAGACATAATGGTGATCAAAATAAAGATCACCAATACGCATTCAATCAATGTAAATCCTTTGCTATTGCTTTTGCACATCAAGGACTCCGCTATCTTTTACTACATTAACAACATAATTTTCACTGTCACATTTAAATGATACCTTTACAGCATCTGTACTATTGCTCACTAAAGATGCTTCAACAGAAGGGTCTATAAATTCCTGAAGCTTCTCTTCCATTTCGTCCTTTCCTTCAATCCAGTTTTGAACTATGACGGATTGTATCTGTTTAGCTATATGACTTGCTTTTGTATCTCTTGATCGATTTATGTACGCAGATATTTTTGGCACAAGGAAAGTCAGTATAACTACAATGATTGCAAGTACTATTACCATTTCAATGAGTGTGAATCCTTTTTGTTTTTTCTTAAATTTCTTCATTTATTTTTGCACCTCTTATTATTTATATTATTTTATCCATTACAGATAACATTGGAAGAAATACTGATACAACAATTGCTCCTACTAAAAATGATAAAAGCAGTATAACAGCAGGTTCAATAAGCGATATTGCTCTTTTTATATATTCATCAAGTTCTCTTTGAGAAAAACTTATCATCTTTGAAATAACCCCTTCGATATCTCCACTTGACTCACTGATCTTTAAAAGCGTTATGGAATCTTCATTTAATAAGTCTATCTCTTCTAGAGATCTTGTAAATTTTTCACCACTTTGTAATTTATAAACGCATCTATTTAATTTTTCTTTTATCATTAGATTCCGTGTACAATCTTTTATTATTTCAATACCTGTTTGAATTTTAACTCCTGCACTCAAGATGGTATTTAAATCTTGTAAAAAAGATTTTGTATAAAACTTCTTGTATATATTCCTTATAAAACCTACCTTCAAGCCTGTATTTACTAAATTTTCAAAATTAAGATCATTTCTCTTTAAAAAGATAACAAAAATTAGCGGTGAAAGTATAATTAACAAGATGGTAAATTTATACTTTGAAACAAAGTTTGAGATATTCATAAGAAATATGAGCCCATCAGGATTTTCACCTGAAAGCTCTCCTATTATGCTGTTGAATTTAGGCACTACTGCAATAAGGAGATAAGATAGTACACATAAGGATAATAACAAAACGCATATAGGGTAAACCAAGATGGTCTTTATTTTTTGCAAATTTTTATATTTTTTATCATAATGTATTGAAAGTTCAGAAAGCACCTTATTTAGAGAACAGGTTTTTTCACCAAATGAGATTAAATTTATAAACATTTCAGGAAAAAATTCTTTGTAAACTCCAAGGGAATAAGATAAACTCTCTCCAGATATGATATTGTTTTTAGCTGAATCTAAAATGTTAGAAAGTATTTTATCTTTGCTATTTTTTGAAATTATGTAGAGGGCTTTGTCAAGAGGTACAGATGATTCTAAAAGCTCTGATAGTTGTGATGAAAATATGCTCAACGTTTTATAGTTTATTTTAAAAACTCTATGCTTTATATTTTTAACTAATTTGTAATCTTCAAGCTTAAGACCTGATTTAATAAGGTTTTTATATAATTTATAGGGATTTTCTGCAAAAGCTGTATCGGATATGTTTTTTCCATCTTCTGTGATTGCTTTAAACTTATAGTTTTTCATTGAAAACAAAATCTCCTATACTCTTCAAAGGTGGTAATCCCATTTTCATATAGCTCTCTTGCTCTATCTTCTATGGATTTAAAGTTTTTATTTAAGAGATATTTCTTTATTTCATTTGCAGTTTTTCCTTCATTTATCATCTCTTTTAAATTTTCATCCACGATAAAATATTCATAGCAAGCAATCCTTCCTTTATATCCTGTATTTGTGCACCTATCACATCCTGCTCCATCACAATGTTTGCATTTTTTCCTTATAAGTCTCTGAGAGACCACTCCAACTAAAGCATCTGCAATCAAGTATCTTTGAATTCCCATATTGCAAAGCCTTGAGATTGAAGTTATGCTGTCGTTTGTATGGAGGGTAGATAATACAAGGTGCCCTGTAATAGCCGCCTTAACTGCAATCTCTGCAGTTTCTTCGTCCCTTATTTCTCCTATCATTATTACATCAGGGTCGCTTCTTAATATGCTTCTTAAACATTTTGGAAAGGTTAAATTTACTTTATTGTTTATATTTATCTGAGTTATTCCATCTATGTTGTATTCAACAGGGTCTTCTATGGTAAGTATGTTCTTTTTCTTAGAGTCCATCTCTTTTAAGAATGAATATAAGCTCGTACTTTTACCCGATCCAGTTGGACCACAGGTGAGTATTATCCCATGACTTGCTGTCAACATATGTTTTAGGTTTACTATATCATCTTCTAAATAGCCTAAGTTTTCTAAATTTATAAGTTCGTCATCTCTGTATAATAACCTTAAAACTATCTTTTCTCCAAAAACTGTAGGCATGGTTGCTACACGTATATCAAAATTTTTTCCTTTATATGTATATGATATTTTTCCGTCAAGAGGCAACCTTTTATCTATAATATCGATATTTGCCCAGACTTTTATTCTTCCAGCTAGTACTTCGTATGCTTCGTGAGGTATTTTTCTTAAGGTTATAAGTTCACCATCTACTCTATATCTTACTGTGACTTCATCTTTAAAAGGCTCTAAATGAATGTCGCTTGAGTTTAATTCGATAGCTTCATCTAAATATGAATTTACTATTTCTGAAGCGGGAGAATTTATTTGAATCTTAGATTCTTTATCTTTCTTTTTACTTTGAAACAATATGTTCATATTCTTTTTTTCATCGATGTTTTTAAAAAACTTCTTTATAGCTTCTTGCAGAGCTCTTTTTTCTACAATTATGGGAATTATAGGATAACCATAGAGAAATTTTAAATAGGTCATGTTTTCTTTTTTTGTCTCAACCATTGCTACATATAATTTTTCTTCTTTAACGTATAGAGGCAAAAGTTCTAATATTTCTGCTTTATCTTTAGTTAATTTTTGTAATAATTTAACATCTGCTTCTTCTAAAACCATATTCACACCTCCTCTACATTTATTCTTAACTCTTTAATGATTTTTAAACAAAAAAACATAGAATTTCTCTATGTTTTTATTTACTATTTATTTGACGATTTATTTAATATAATTACATTATTCTTAATATAAATATCATCTAATTTTAATTTCTTGAAGTTTAATTTAAAATTGTTAAATTATTATTAATTAGTTAAAATTTATATTTATATTATATCTACATAATTATATACTATATACAGGAGGTGTATAAATCATGAAAAAGTTAATTGCAATGTCTCTGTTAACTTCTGTGATTATTACAATTTTTACTATGTCTCCAGTTTTTGCTTCAACCACTAAAACTTTGACTACTAAAACTCCAATCCTTAAAACTTCAACTCCATACAGAGATTTTTATATAAGACGTACCAATCCATGCATAGGTATACCTAATTGTATAAGAATTTATCACGATCCTATAGAGTTTCCACAAGATTTTCCTCCAATAGATGAGATAGGTAAAAGATTGGGACAATTAGGATTACTTCATTCTAGTAGCTCAGGCAACTATATTTTAGTAAGCGACCTTGCTAAAGTAAAATCTGATAATGTTTTGACACCAAAGGTTATACAAGCTTTAATTAATACAAAACAATCAATATTATATATCAAGTAAAAGTTAGGGGTAGATATTAAGTGATTATTTTTTAGGCGTGTTTCAAACTTTTAAAATTTGAAACACGCCATTTTTAAGCTATTTACTTGATGTTTTATTTAATATAATTATGTTATCTGTCTTATAGATATTATCTAAATTTAATTTCTTAAAGTTTAACCTAAAGATATAATTTGATTCTGAATTATCCCTTTTTCCTGTAAAAAAAATCTCATTATCTTTAAATTCTAAATTATTTACCATGGTAAATTTAGATTCTTCGCCATCTAATATTTTTTCTAATTTACCTTCATTACAATCTAGTATATATAGATCTATATATTTTTTTTGAACAGAGTTTGCAGCAAAGATAAATTTTCCATCTCCAATGCTTTGAATGCTATAGATGTTTTCATATCGTTCATCATATTCAACTTTTTTAGAGGTTTTTGGATTGAAAAATGATATATAATCAAAAAATCCAATCCTTTCATTTAAAAACAAAAAACCTTCCTTATCTATTGAAAACTTTATAAGAAATCCATCTAAATCTGTATAATATACATATTCTACTTTTTTAATAAAATCATATGCATATATGGTTCCATATTTAAATTGTTTATCATGAGAAGGTCCATAATACAATACGATGTCCTCATTAAAAAAATTATATACATCTCCTGAGACACTTACATCAGAATTAAATTCAATAGATTCCCCTTTTGAATTAAAAAAGATAAGCCCTAAAGCAGAAAAAATATCATCCTTCTCATAAGCTCTCACTGCAATTTTATCTCCAAAAGGAGAGAGTTTAGCATCTGTAAAACAATAATAATCCTTTATTTCATAGCTTTTATTTTTATTATCTATTTTTAAGTAATTATTTATTAAATTCTTCCCATGACCTAAATATACAGATTTTATTAAAACACCATGGCTATTATATTCATAATTTAAAATATCATCATCCTGCTTTACTTTATAGATACTATCACCATCTATATTATATATATAGCTCTTATCTCCATCTATTTCCAAAAATGAAATATCTGAAATCTGCCAATTTGTATTCATCACAGATTTTTTATATTCACATCCATTTAAAAGTACTAAGGATAATATGGAAAGCATAGCAAAATATCTTCTTATTTTTATCATCTATATCTATACCAATTTAGATGTTTTTAGAAAATTGTCCACTAAAAACAAAAACTGCCTCTCCCATCATAAATACTCCTTCTTCTTTTATCTTTATATTAAGCTCCCCTCCTTTTACTAAAACCTTCACTTCATCCTTAACAAGATTAAGCATATTTCCACAAACTACAGAAGCACAGCTTCCAGTGCCGCAAGAATAAGTTGCACCAGCTCCTCGCTCCCACGTTCTAACTATTAACTCACCTTCATTTACTACTTTGCAAAAATTTACATTTGTCTTCTTTGGAAATAGGCTATAATTTTCTATAAAAGGTCCGTCACTGATATCAATATCATCTTTTAAAAATATAACAGTGTGAGGGACACCTAATAAAAGAGATGTTATAGTATAATTTTTTCCATTTATAGTTATATCCTTCTCTATGATTTTTTCCTCTGATAGAGCAGGGATATCCTCTGGTTTAAAAGAGTATTTTCCCATATTTATTGTAACATTAAATCTTCCTAGATCTTCACTTATAAAAGCCCTCTTTAAACCATCATCAGTATAGATATCCATGCAATCATCTTTTACAATTCCATTTTTAAATACATATGCTGCAAAGCATCTTATACCATTTCCACACATATTAGCCTGTGAACCATCTGAGTTTATTATTCTCATATATGGAATTTTATCCTTAAATCTTAAAAATATTATGCCATCTGCCCCTATTCCAAACCTCCTGTTACAAAGCTTTAAAGCCAAATCAATTTCTTTTTCTCTTAGAATTTCATCCCTATCATCTATGATTATAAAATCATTTCCCGTGCCATGCATTTTAGTAAACTTAATATTTAACATAACAATTAACACTCCAATGAATCTAGATTATTGCGCTATTTGCAATAACCTATAAATATGTTTATACTTAAGTAATTATATAATAAAAATAAAGAAGTAAGTTAATAATTTATAAAAATTAAATAAAAAATAGAAAGGAGAAGCTACTAAACAAATTTTAAGTAGCAGATACTATGGCGTTAGATGGAATATACTTACATTCTCTTATCTATGAATTAAATTCAAAGCTTTCTTTAGGAAAGATTGAAAAGATAAGCCAACCAGAAAAAGATGAGATAATATTAGCTATAAGAAATAATAAAGAGACATATAAGCTTTTGATATCAGCAAGTTCTGTTTATCCCAAAATACATATAACAAATATCGCAAAAGAAAACCCCATGACACCTCCCATGTTTTGTATGGTCCTTAGAAAATATTTGACAGGGGCAAGGCTTTTAGAAATAAATCAATTTGAAACCGACAGGATTGTGATTTTTAAATTTGAAGCTTTAGATGAATTAGGGTATATAGCTCCCTATACTATGGTGGTTGAGATAATGGGAAAATACTCAAATATAACCCTTATAAGGGATAAAGATAATATAATAATGGATTCTATTAAACATGTCACAAGAGATATGAGTTCAAAGAGGATACTCCTTCCAGGAGTAAAATTTATCATGGCACCACCTTCTGATAAATTAAATCCTTTGACTTTAAATAAAGATGATTTTAAAAATTTAGATATAAATTTTGAAGATAATAAGTTTTTTTCAAAGAAATTTATTGGTGTATCTTCTCAGCTTTCTGTAGAAATAATGTATATAATAAAAAAGACAAGTATTCCTTATGATGAGATGGAAAATATCTTTAATTTAATAAAAAATCATGAATATTCTTTTACTACATATTATGATGAAGATAAACCTGTGGATTTTTATTGTATTCCTCTTTATCATCTAAAAATAGATAATAAAAAGATTTATAATTCTTCTTCAGAGCAAATAGAGGAGTTTTATAAAGAAAAGGATACAAGCGACAGGTTAGGCTCTAAGACTTCTGCTATTTTAAAACTTGTTCAGTTAAATATTGAAAAATGTGAAAAGAAGATCTTAATAATGGAAAATACCCTTAACGAGTCCATAGAAAAGGATAAAATCAAATTATATGGTGAGCTCTTAACTGCTAATGTGCATCTTATAAAGAATAGGGATAAAGAAATAAATGTTGTAAATTATTATGATGAAAATTTAAGCACTTTGACCATCCCTTTGGATGAATTTAAAACCCCATCTGAGAATATACAAAGCTATTTTAAAAAATACAATAAGATGAAAAGAAGCGAGGAGATGGCTAAAAAGCAGATCGACATTTTAAAATCTGAGATAGAATATTTAAATTCTGTACTTGTAAGCATTTTAAGATGTGAAAATGCAACAGATATAGAGGATATAAAGCAAGAGCTTGTAAAAGAAGGATATATTAAAAATAAAAAGTCAAATAAAAAGGTGAAGGATAGACCATCAAAGCCTATGCACTTTTTATCCTCTGATGGAATTGATATTTATGTTGGAAAAAATAATACGCAAAATGATTACCTTACTACAAAATTTTCTGACAAAAGCGATATATGGCTCCACACAAAGGATATACCAGGATCTCATGTTATAATAAAGCACTCTAAAGGTGAACTTCCTGAAAAGACCCTTATAGAAGCTGCAAATCTTGCTGCATTTAATTCTAAAGCAAAGGAAGGATCTAAGGTTTTAGTCGATTATACTAGGATTAAAAATGTGAAAAAGCCAAATGGAGCAAAGGCTGGTATGGTGATATATGAAAATAATAAGACTTTAAATGTTGAAAGTATTATGCCAGAAGGGATTAAAAAAATTAAATCATGACCACCCGTTTTTATGGGTGGTCTACTTTAATTCTATAAGGGTATATCACTAGCTTGACTTATTTTCAGAATCAGAGCTATTTTTTAATAATTAAAAATATACTTGAATCATCTACTTCTTGTATAATATAACTATACCCACTAGCCTTACCCAATCGTTCCATGTCGTCTTTTGTAAAAGTAGTTGCTGTGAAACCATCCTTACATATTATATTTCCATCCTTGGTTTTTTCGTAATCAATTTCTCCAAGCAGACATTTATCCGCTTGCTCCTGAAACCATGCTAATCTAGTTTCCCAGAACTTTGGGCTATAGCTGCTAAAGTATGCCTTTCCATTTTTTTTAAGTGCCTTCATTGATATTTCTATAAGTTTAGCAACCTCACCTTTAAAAGCCGAAATGCCGTTTTGCAAACATAGCACTGCATCATATTCTAGATCATTGTCAAACTTAAACACATCTAAAACATTTAATTTGCAGTTAGGACATTCTTTTAAATATTGCTGTCCAAATGCTACAGAATTATCCGAAATATCAATACCGTATACAAATTTTACATTTAAAGCTAATTCTTTCATAATGCGTCCGTACCCTGCACCCATTTCAAGTATTATATCATCTTGTGAAAGCTCATTGCGTACAAATTCAATTTCTTTGTCAAGGTATTGCTTTACTCTCTCAATTTTAGTTTGGTACACTTGAAATAATTTTGTTGCATTTAAGTTTTCTGAATAATAATTTCCCATTTAAGATCAACCCCATACTAATCAATTTCTGAACTGTATTTTACTATATTGGGATAAGTATACTCAATAATCAAGCCATATTCAAAGACTTTCGATCCTGTTTAAACTTATATAAATAGTTAAAAAATATAAATATATTCAAAATTATATACTTGTTATATACTATACTTGGGGGTGGTTCTATGATCGAAAGCGATATTAGCGATATTATACCTATCTTTTATTTAATTTTGAAAGGAAGATATTTTGATGAGTTATAACCCAGAAATTCCAAGAAATAGATATGACAATTATGGTGACAAGGAATGGATTCGCCTTGAAAAAGACGGTCAAGGTGAGCTTTTGTATCATGTACATCTCGATATACTAAAACGCTATATAAATAAAACCGATAAAGTGCTAGAGATTGGTGCAGGATCTGGAAGATATACCAAAGATATTGTGAAAATGTGTGAAACATTAACAGTTACAGATATATCCAAACACCAAATTGAATTTAATAAATCAAAAATGCAAGAATTATCACTAATCGATAAAATCAGTGCATTCCATATTCTAGATATACTCAATATGGAAATCTTTGAAGATTCCTCTTTTGATTGCATTGTCTGCATTGGAGGCATAATTAATTATCTTTTAGATAAAGATAAAGATGGAATGGCTGAAATGTTAAGGGTCTTAAAACCAGGTGGTACAGTAATCATCGGTGCTATGAGTTTTATAGGTTCATCGCTTTATTATCTTGATGCCATAAGATATGAAAAAGATCAATTTGGACTTGATGCAACAAAATGGCTCTTTAATACAGGAATTCAAGATGAAGAACATTACCCTGTCTTAAGCAAGCATTATGTGCATATGATGAGAAGCAGCGAAATGGACAGCTTATTTTATAAATTTTCCTTAGATATACTAGAAAAAAGTTCTGCTGGTCTTTTTACCCATGCTGGTGATATAGCTTTAGAAAACGCAAGGCACGATAAAGAATTTTGGGAATTTATTGTAAAAAAAGAAATTGAGTTTACAAAATTACCAAGTACTTTAGATTGTGGAATGAATATCATCTATGTAGCAAAGAAAAACATTTAATTAATATTAACATAAGTAGAAGTCTAAATAAGAGCATCTCTTTTTTAGGCTTCTTTTTATTTATAGGTTTTTGCACCTTACCCTGATTAAATTGCACCTTACCAAAAATAAATTGAATTAAAACTTAAACTTTAATAACCTTTATTTTAAGGGGGTATTTTATGAAATTGATAATAGACCAGTGTTCTGATCATAGAGAAGTTGAGATAACAATAAAATGTGGTATTGTCGATTCTAAGCTTGAAAAGCTTATCTCCCAGATAAGGCTTTACGCTTTTTCCATCTTAGATGAAATAAACTCCATTACAAGTATAGCTATCTTAATAATCTCAGCATTTATCTTCTATGGATTATCTGTTATTTTAATAAAAAAGCGCTCATACTAGTGAGCGCCCAAATAAATATATATGTATTTAAAAAGGAGACAAAAAATTTAGTTTTTAATTCCTATTAAGCATGAACTCAATATGAACTTTAATATAATAATACTATATAAGTCAAAATTTGTCAATAATATTTTAATATTTTGTAAATAATTTTAATATTTATAAACAAAGATACATAATCTCACCATATAAGTCTTTTTTGCAAAACCCAAAATTCTTATAAAATTCTATTTTTGTTTCCTTTGCAGTTAGTTCAATACAGGAAATCTTTAATTCCTTGCAATAATCTATCAATTGACTAATTATCTTTGTTGCGATGCCTTTCTTTCTATATGATGAATATGTAAAAACATTCGTCAATATTGCAAATCTTTCTGATGAAAATGGTGGTATACCATTCTTTTCATTGATAGCTATAAAAGCAGATGATATTACTTTATGGTCAATTAATGCTAATAAAGCAATAAAATCTTTATTTAGATGATTATCCACATATTTCTTAAATTCTATAGTTAACTCGCACTCTTCTTCATTTGATAGCTTTTCTGTAACTCCATCATTTAAGAAAGATATTCTAATTCTTATAAGATCATCTATATCGGTAAAATTAGCTTTTCTTATAATTAATTCCTTCAATTTTGCACCTCTTAATTTGCAAACTCTTTTTGGTTTATTAAGAAGATTTTTCAAAACAGAAAAAACATCCAATATTAATCACTATTGAATGTTTTTTTAAATTTTCTACATTAAAATATAGCCTATGATAAAATTATATACAGCATCATCTACACCCATTATAACAGGTTCAACAAATTCTCTCCATGAGGGATCTACATCTTGATTTTCTCTTAAAAAATCTTCAAACTCTATGTAATATTTTTTTGCTTCCATAAAAGAGCCTCCTTAATAATCTGTGTTTTCATGCACCCAGTTCACCACAGCTTGCAATTTTTTAACATCTACACTATTAATATCCATTACATGCCTATTAAAAGCAAAGAAGAACTTACCAGAAGGAGCACATATATCTACAAGTCGTTTAACCTCATCTAAGCATTCCTCTTTAGAGCGATTTAATGTAATAGTTGGATCGAAGAAACCTCCAATTATTTGTTTTTTACCTACTACCTCTTTAATATGTTTTTGGTCCCCATCTTCAAACTGAATGATAGTATTTTCAGGGAGCCTTGCAAGATATTCTGCATAACGTGTCCAGTCTACTTCAGCAAATAAGAAAGCTGCTTCTCCTGCTTCATGCATAGCAACAACAAGTTTTTCAAAAGTAGGCCAATATAAACGCTCAAAATCCTTTGGTCTTAAATATGGAGCTAAATGCAGCGGTATAAATCCCACTTGACCTTTTTGCACATTTCTTGGTATAGCCTGTTTTATCATAAGAGGCAATATAGCATTTACAGCTTTCTCCACTTTGTCAGGAATACGTCTTACATCTATATTAACTCCTTTAAATCCTCTTAACTGGTCTGCAAGAAAATCAAATGGAGCTTCCACAATTGTCCCTGCAAAAAAATTAGGAACATATCCAAATTCATCAGATACCTCTTTTACAAAGGCACCTTCTTGTTGAACATTTTGCAAGAAATGAACATAAGCTTTAGTTAAATTTATGCTTCTCTCTGCTGGAGTTGTATCAAGACCTTTGCATATTCTAGGCAGTATTCTTTCGTTGATAACACCATATGGATCTTCAATAAAATCATCATAATCTTCAGCAGTAAAAGATTCGATTTCTGGATGTTGCATAGCCCCTGTGGAACTCATCCTCCAATTTTTAGCTCCAAGTGTCTGATAAACTGCAGGGAAACGCACATTTTCAATAGGAAATGTATCAGAATAAAATGTTTCACATATTGAACGCATTGCTTTGTTTTTTAATTCAGGATCATAATGAGCTCTTCTTAAATCTACTCCAGATAAACCACAAGCAGCCTCTAAAGTAAACACCAATCTCATAAATACACGTTTAGGAATTCTCCCAGCTAATAGATCCTCACGAATTTTTAGATTTTCTTCAAAAGACAACAACATCACCTTCCTCTTTTATTTAACCAAATAAATTGTTAATTATACATATAATTTTAACATAATGATCCCCTATTAACAACGAAATTATACCATGTCTATAGAATGATTATATATCATAAAACCCTGCTTTTATTTGTCAAAAATAATTTTTATTTCATTTAAAGATAAATTAAAATAATTTATGATTTCTTCTTTAGTATGTAAAGGAATTAGCGGTATTTTCATCTCCATAACTGAATAAGGATAATATTCAAACAAATCTCTCCCAAGCTTTTTTGAAAAGCATTTAAAATAAAAATCATATACTTCAGAATTTAATAAAAATTTTAACTCATCATAATTATAATTTGAATCTTTATGCAATATTAGCCCATAGATATCAGCACTAAAAAAGCTGCCCTTATCATAGGCAAAGTTATTTTTGCTTGCTTTATATGGAAATATCAATTTTTCCCCTAAAAATAAGCTCTCATCCCTGCCCCATTGAAGCTCATACCATTTTCTTAAACCTTTCTTACATTCTCTTCTATTTTCTAATTTTTCCCTATATATTTCAAGATGGCTCTTTATCTCATTAAAATCATCAATATCATCAATATTATCAGTATATATCAAAAGCTTATTAAATCCTTTAACCTTTCCATCTTTAATATCTGAATTTTTTAACCAAGGTCTTAAAAATTTTTTATCGATCTTAATTTTTTCTCCTTCAATTATAAAAGCTTTATCACATCCTGATATTATTCCCTGAAAGCTTTTAGAGATATCTTTAAGTTTTATGGTGCATTTATCCTCTATTTTATTAAATATATTTCTTTTTACATCATTTAAAAGGAGCCAAGGATTTTGTGAAAGATGAGAAGATATTAAATTAAAACTCTCAGCATTTAAGCTTGCTGCAGAAAATTTCATAATATCTATTTTTTTTTCTGATTTTTTTTTGTCTAAAAACAAAATCACAGGATCAATTCCCACATTTTTAAAAGGTCTTATTCCATAAAAATCTACTATTTTATCTATATGATAATTATCAGTTATATACTTTCTAAGACCTCTTCCGCTATCTGATTCCATAAAATATCTAGAAACTATAAATGAGCATCTTCCATCTTCTCTTAACACTTCATAGGATTTTTTAAAAAATGCATACATAAGATCACTCTTATTAAAAAATATATCAGAGAAATTTTCTTTAACCTTTAAATAATAATTTCTATCTATATTCTTATGACCAATGTAAGGTGGATTGCTTATTACAATGTCCATTTTATCTTTTAATTCATAAAATAAATAATCCTCATTGAATATATTCAATTTAGATTTTTTTGATAATTTTAACAATTTATTTTTTAGATTCTCGCACATCTTGCTATTTATATCAAATCCATAGATATTATTGGAAATAATAAAATCAATTAACATTTCTTCCTTTAATTTCAATGAATGTAATTCATAAATTTTGGGCAAATTATTCTTGAAAATGTTATGGACATGCTCTATTAAAGGAAATATTATATTTCCCTCTCCACAAGATGGGTCTAAGACCTTAAGGAACGGATTCTCTATTATATCTTGTGAAAAAAGCATGTTTTTAATCATGAATTTTGAAATTGCGTAAGGAGTAAAGACGACTCCATTACTTTTTCTAATATCATCATATGTAAAGTTGTGATATAAAAATTCATGCATAATATTTTTCAACCCTGTAACACTCCTGTTGTATAAGATTTAATATAGTATATCACAAAGAGAGGAGATGTTAAAAACGAAAAAAATCTTTTTTAATCTCTCCATCATTGTGTTGTTTAGTTTAAATATATACTCTTCTAGTTTAAAACAATATAGCATCCCAAAAATCGAAACTCCTCCATCCAGAAACACAATGCTTGTATAATTAATTTTTATCGCCTTATTTTTAAGGCGATTTTTTTAATTTTACTTTATGATTTGTAAACTTATTGTAATATACTTTGATCTATAAGATATGTTAGGAGGAAAAAAATGTTTATTCTAAAATGCAAAATTTGTGGATTTGAACAAGTGGTTAAAAAGAGAATAGATAAGGAGACGTATGAAGAATTAATTAATAATGAAGGTTTGTATTGTGATAGAAATTGTTGCGAAGGGAAATATTTAAAAGCTCCAAAAGGTTATGTAAAAGTACATGGAGTTTTTGGCGGATGGAGCATAATCCGAAGACCAACATTGGATGAGTATAGAAGTATTAAAAGAGCAAATGAAATAAGAGATGCAGGTTTGCGTCAACTTGAGATTACAAAAAAGGAATAAAG
>JAVBPQ010000147.1:0-24859 GCA_031549525.1 Clostridiaceae bacterium
GCTTTAGAGGGTCACAAGAGGCTCTCTTTTTAGGTTCAAAATTTGTTCCAACAATAGTTTTAACATTAAAGCCATAAGATTCAAATAAATTCATCATTTCCATAATATATATTTCTCCTTTTTTAGATATACTTATTTTTATATGTATATTCTAAAAATTTTAAAAAATGCTATAAAAAAAGCTTTCATAAGGATTTCTCCAAATGAAAGCTTTATCTATGAATTAGCTCATAATTTTAGATGCAATAAACATTGCAGGTTTAAACCAGAAGGGTTCCATTCGTTTTCTTACATCTTCAAGAGATTTTATTATTTGAATATGTTGAGGGCAATGGCTTTCGCACTTTCCACATTTTTTGCATTGGCTTGGAGAGTAATTTACATCAGGCTTTGTTGAAGCAGTTGAAGTCATATATTGCTGTATACCAGAAAACATACCTAAAGCAAAGGATATATTATATGCAGCAAAGCAGCCTGGAATATTCACATTATATGGGCATGGCATACAATAGTTGCACCCAGTACATGATATTTTATAAGAAGAGCGAAAGGCTTCTGTCACAGGCTCAAATACATCCTTCTCTTCTTTTGTGAGCATATTTGGGGTAGAATTATCCGCAATTTTAATATTTTCTACAAGCTGAGAGTCATCATTCATGCCAGATAGTACAACAGTGACTTCTTTTTGATCCCATAACCATCTAAAAGCCCAAGCTGCAGGAGATAGAGAATTGTTAACGTTTTTGAAGATATCCACAGCTTTTTTAGGAAGTCCACTTGAAAGTTTTCCTCCAAGGAGAGGCTCCATGATGATGACAGCAAGTCCTTTTTCTGCTGCCTTTTTAAGACCTACAGCGCCTGCTTGATATTTAACATTCACATAGTTATATTGTATTTGACAAAAATCCCATTCATATGAATCTATTATAGATAAAAATGAATCTTCAGTACCATGGAATGAAAATCCTATTTGTTTTATCTTTCCTGAGGATTTCTTTTCTAAAATCCACTTCTCTATACCCATTTGACAGAGCCTTTTCCATAGATCTAAATCAGATAAATTATGCATTAAGTAATAATCAATATAATCAGTATGAAGTTTTTCAAGCTGCATATTAAACAATCTATCAAAGTCATTATAGCTGTGGCATTTAAACAGTGGAAGCTTTGTTGCTATAAATATCTTACTTCTCAAATTATTTTTGTGCAATATTGTACCAAGGGAGTCTTCGCTTCCGCCATAGATATAAGCTGTATCAAAATAATTGATTCCGTTTTCAACAGCTTTTAATATGAGCTTTTCTGTCTTATTCATATCTATTTGTATAGGATTTCGAGGAAATCTCATACAACCAAATCCAAGTATAGATAATTTATTTCCTGATTTTGGGTCAACACGATATTGCATAATATATCATTCCTTTTTAATTAATATAAGCAAATTTTATCACTATGTATTTATCAAAACAATATTATACATAAATTAAAAACACCTTGCTATCTTAAAATATTATGATAGCAAGATGTCCTTTTAGATTATTTTATGAAACTTGAGTATTAGTTTTTTTTTACCATGTGGCAATAGTTCCATCAGTTCGTGGCTCTGTACCACCACACATTACTCCGTTTTCCATTCTCCAAATAACCTGACCACGACCCATTGAGCCATAATCATAGTGAACTTTAATTTGGTGTCCCATTTCTGCAAGCTGGCCTGTAATATGAAGTGGTGCAAAAGCTTCAATTTCTACCACTTTACCTCCAACCCACTGCCATCTAGGAGCATCAAGAGCTGTTTGTGGATTCATATTGAAGTCAACAGTATTAGATACTACTTGCAAATGTCCTTGTGGCTGCATAAATCCACCCATTACACCAAAAGGTCCAATTGCTTTTTTATCTTTTGACATAAAGCCAGGAATGATAGTATGGTATGGTTTTTTACCAGGCTCAAGAATATTATCGTGTCCTTCTTCTAAGGTAAAGTTATTTCCTCTATTGTGCAGTGCAATTCCTGTGGAAGGAACCACAAGTCCAGAACCAAAGCCCATATAATTGCTTTGAATATATGAAACCATATTTCCCTCTTCATCAGCAGTTGCAAGATAAACGGTTCCGCCTTTTGAAGGCTCTCCTGGCATAGGTGTTAAAGCTGTCTTTCCAATTAATTTTCTTCTTTCATCTGCATATGCAGAAGATAAAAGCTCTGAAACTTTAACTTTCATATATCTTGGGTCTGTAATATATTTTTGTGTATCTGAAAAAGCAAGTTTAATTGCTTCTATTTGTTTATGGTATACTTCACAAGTTTCACGACAATCTCCAAAATCAAATCCACTTATGATATTAAGAGCCATAAGAGCTGTAATTCCATGACCATTTGGAGGAATTTCGTGAACATCATATCCTCTATAATTTACTGAAATTGGATCTACCCATTCAGCTTTAAAGTTTTCAAGATCCTCTTTAGCAAAGTATCCACCAGTCTTATTTGAAAAGTCTAGTATTTTTTCAGCAATCTCGCCCCTGTAAAAGCTTTCACTATTTGTCTCAGCAATAGACATAAGTGTTTTTGCCATATCTTTTGAATTCCAAACTTCACCTATTTGAGGATATGTTCCAGATGGAGTAAAGTGATCAAACCAATGTTTAAAATGATCTTCTTTTAAAACATTTGTAAAGTTTTTAAATGCAGCTTTCCATAGTTTACCTACATTCACAGAAACTACATATCCTTCCTCTGCATACTTTATTGCAGGAAGTAGCAGTTCCTTAAATGGTAATTTCCCAAATCTCTTAGAAAGTTCATACCATGCAGATGGTATTCCTGGCACTGTTACAGCTTCCCATCCGTATTTTGGTATTTCTTTGAAACCTTTTGATTTTAACATCTCTGCATTAATATTAATTGGAGAAGGACCAGAAGCATTAAGTCCATAGAGTTTATCCTTAATCCAAACAAGAGCAAATGCATCACCACCTATACCGTTGCCTGAAGGCTCTACAACAGTCAAACATGCAGCTGTTGCAATAGCTGCATCGATTGCATTCCCTCCTTTTTTCATTATTTCAAGCCCAGCTTGAGCTGCATAAGGTGTAGATGTAGCAACCATGCCTTTTTTTGCATACATGACATTACGTCTAGATGGATAATCATAAACTGTCGAATTAAAATTCATTAACATTCTCTCCTATCTTATCTTAATAAACTAGTAAAAATTCCTGCTATAATAATTGACACAGATGTAACTGATGCAAAACCAGCAACAACATAAGCAGGCATTATCTTTTTAAGAACAACTTCTTTTTCTTCTTCATTTTTAGCTGCGGCAGTTGCTATTTCATTTGCAATTAAGAATGTAGCAGGGAAGCCTAGAAGCTGAGCCATAGAAATTCCAATAGCTAAGTTCTTTGACCCAACTAATTTCCATGTTGGTAATACGTAGATAAATAAAAATGTACCAGTTAAAGTTGCTGCGAAAACTAAAAATGTTTGAATTCCTAAAGCTCCTAAATCTTGAAGGGTGATTTTAGCAAGTGAAGGAATAATGCTTGCAAAAACTGCCATTGATAATAATCCTGAAGATTTTGCATGAGCTAAAATTTTTGGAGGAACTAAATTAAAATGACCTACTGTTGCGCCTAAAATCAAAGCATATATTGAATAATTTAATCCTGTCATTTGCTCAAGCCACTTAGCTAAAAAGCTGAATAAAGCTGCAATTGCAAGGCAAGTAAATTCAGTAAAATACTTTTCATGTTTCTCGTAAAAAACTTTAACCTTTGATTTTTCAACTACCTTTTCATCTTTTTTTTGTACAAAAGATGACTTCTTTTCTCTATATTCTTTTAATATGACCTCAGCTTCTTTTAGACCGCAAAAAGATGCTGGAGGTGTTCCAACAAACTTTTGAACTGCATAAACAATGGTACCAAGTGCTGCTGCTAAAGCTAATCCTTTTCCAGTAGCAGCTTCTGTCATTATTTGAGTTGCAACAATTCCTCCATTTACTACGGGAATTGAAACGATTGCAGCATTCCATCCAAGTGCAGGAATAAATGAAACTAGCATAATAGATACCATTGCAACAACCATTGCAATAACTGAAAGTAAAACTGTTCGCCATTCTCTTTTTAATTCTCCTAAGTTAATCATAGTTCCCATATGGAAAATAATGAATGGAGAAGCCCATGTACCAATTTCAGTAAGGTTTGCTTGTTTAATAATATCAGCAGGTATTATACCAGTTATAAAACATATTAAAAATAATATAAGTGCCACAAACACTGATGACAATTTTGCTTTAGTTATTACGCCACAAAAATCACCTATGGCAAAGAATAAAAGACAAATAAACAACATGTAAAGCATTTCAATTTTCATAAAAAAAATTCCCCTTCCCGCTTTTAAAATTTAAATAAAATATTTAGCTTAGTTATATTATTGTATATAACTAAACTTTAAGGTCTTAAAAATATAATTCCAAATATAAAGGATGCTAAAATGATAATTGCAGGATTTACATCAAAATAGAGTGCAACTCCAGCAGCTACAGCAAGCAACAAAGAATAAATATCCTTAGAGCAACCAAAAGCCATAGTAAGAGCAGACTGAGCAACCATAATAACAACCACAGGCTTTACAGCTCTCATCATAGCTTTAAGCCAGGCAGCGTCTTTAAACTTAACATAAACACCGAAAAGCAAAATAATGGCAATGGAAGTTGGCCCAACTGCTGCAAGCAGTGAAATGAGAGCTCCTATTATCCCGGCCACTTTATACCCAACTACTGTAGCAAGTTTTGTAGCTATAGGACCAGGTAATGAATTTGCAAGAGCAAGCACATTAGAGAATTCATCAATAGTAAAAAAATGATAATTGTTTACGACTTCATTTTGAATAAGAGGAATAGCAGAAGGGCCTCCGCCAAAAGTAAAAATACCTGGCCTTAAAAACGCCATAAAGAGATCAAGGTAAGTTTTAAGCAATAAAAATTTCACCTCCTTTTTGAATTTTTAAACAATATTTAGGATATGCTATAAATAGCATAAATATAATAATTTTTTAATTGTATTTGTAAATTTTAGGCATAAATGATTTGAAATTTCCTCACCATTTAATTATACAAGCCAGGTTGTAATTATGCAATTATTTTATTAAAATCTACATAAAAAATATTGTAAAAAATATGGGTTTAATAAATATTTATTAAGCATAAATTTATATTTATTCGAGTTCGCTTTACTCCTTGTAAAATTATAATATTGCCTTTCTTAAAAAGACTGCTGTATCTGTGATACCATTTTGCAACATCTCAGAAGGTGTACCTGTAAATACTACATTTCCTCCATTTTTTCCCCCACAAGGTCCAAGATCTATGATCCAATCAGAGGCTCTTATGATCTGTTGATTATGCTCTACTATGATTACAGTATTCCCTGAATCCACCATTCGATTTAAAAGCACAAGAAAATTTTCAACATCCACTGGATGAAGACCAATAGTAGGTTCATCCATAAGGTAGAGACTATTTTTTCCTGTGTTATTTATAAGCTCTTTTGCAAGCTTTAAGCGCTGCGCTTCGCCCCCAGATAAAGTGGTAAGAGTTTGACCAAGCTCTAGATAGCTAAGACCTACATCTTTTAATAGATTTAGAATATTTGTTATTTTTTTATGGTCACTGAAGGTATAAAGGGCTTCTTCAACAGACATCTTTAAGATATCCTTTATAGAGTAACCTTTGTACTTTACAGCTAAAACTTCATCTTTAAATTGATTTCCAAGGCATATAGGGCATATAACTTCTATATTTTCAAAAAAAAGCATATTGCTTGTAACAAATCCCAAACCTTCACAATTCTCACACCTTCCTCCTTGAGTATTAAAGGAAAAATGTTTAGAAGATAAACCTTTATCTTTAGATTCTTTTAATCCACCAAAGATCTTTCGTATCTCTAAATAAACTTCAGAATAAGTTGCTATATTAGAGCGCCTCATCTTAGTTAGAGCAGATTGTTCTATAGTGATTATTTGATCAAATTTTTTAAGTATATTTTCTTTTTGTAAATTTGCAAGTACATCAAATACCAATGTGGACTTTCCAGAACCTGATACTCCTGTAACAGAAGTAAAACACCCAATTGGAAATTTTACATCTATATTTTTAAGATTGTATAAGTTTGCTTTTTTAACCTCTATAAATTTTCCTGTTCCAGATCTATATTCTTTTTTATATTCCTTAACTTTATTTAAATAAGCTCCAGTTACAGAAGTTTTTTCATTTTTAAGATTTAAAAGGGTACCTGTTCCAATTATATTGCCCCCATGTTTTCCAGAGCCTGGGCCTATGTCGATTATATAATCAGACTCTTCCATAATATCTGTATCATGTTCAATTATGATGACAGAATTACCAAGGTCTCGAAGCTTCTTTAATATTTCAATCATGCCTTTTGTATCTTTAGGGTGAAGACCTATGGTAGGTTCATCCATTATATAAATTACCCCTGTTAAACTAGAATCAAGACATGCGGCAAGCTTTAATCTTTGCATTTCACCTCCTGATAATGTTATGCTTTGACGATCTAAAGAAAGATATCCTAATCCTACATTTAAAATCCTCTGAATTTTTGTCTTTATATCTGTTAAATAAGACTCTACAAGATTTAAACTTCTATCATTTAAACAATTTGAAAGCTCAATAGTCCATGAATATAGCTCATCTAGAGGAATCAAAGAAAGCTCTGGAAGGCGTATACCTTGAACTGTAACATTGCGGCTTAATTCTCCTAATCTCTCACCCATGCAATCACTACAAGTATCAGCATGAAAGTATTTATCTAGCTGCTTCATTTCTCCATCATTATCTGAAATTCTCCGAAAAAGTGTTACAAAGATTCCTTCAAATTTTCCCAAGCTTACAGTTTTAGGAGGAGAAATCTTAGGAAAATTTCTTTTAATTTCATCGCTTTCTGTACCATAGAACAGGATTGATTTTTGAATATCATTAAAATCCTTTACAAGAGAATTTTCTTTAATAGGAACACCAAAATATTTAAAAGCACTATATAGAGTTGAGATTTGATATTCTTTATATTTTTGTTCCCAAAAATCGATTGCACCATCTTCTAAGGACAAAGATTCATTGACAACATTATCCTTATTTATTTTAAGAGTTTTTCCAAGGCCTTGGCAAGTCATGCAGGCTCCTTCTCGTGTATTATAAGAAAAGTGTGTCCTTGTTATCTTTTCCATTCTATAATTGCAATGGTTGCAATACATAAATACTTTAAAATCATTGCCATTTTTTTCGAGCTCTTCTTTGCAATCTGCAGAAGATATAATTTCATTACAATTTGGACAGGTACGAACACCCAATTTTTCATATATCATCCGAAATTCAGTATAAATATTGGTTATGGTTCCCACTGTTGAGCGAGGATTTTTGTTGGACTCAGTCTGAGTAATCCTTATTGCAGGTGATACATTGTGCATAGATCCAATCTTAGGCTTGTGAATTCCTTGATATCCAATAGCCTCTAGATATTGACGCTGACACTCATTATATATTACATCTATAGCAAGAGTGGATTTACCAGAGCCTGAAATACCAGTAAAAACTACAAGTTTATTTCTAGGTATGTGAAGGGAAACATTTTTTAAATTTCCTTCTGTAGCATTTTTTATAATAATCTCTGACATAGGACCTCCTAAAATTTTATTAAAATTTTGTAAATTTAAATCATTTTTTATTTATCATACTTAAAAATTGAAGTTTTTAAACATTATCACTATACAAATTAAACATTATTACCTATAATTTTAGTATAAAAAAGGGGAGGATGATAATAATGTTTGAAAAATTTAAAAGGAATCTGCTTAAATCTTTAATGCCATTTACTGTTATAGCTTCTATTATAGCAATTTCATTTATTCATGTAAGTGTAGCTTCAACACCTTTAGTATTAAAAGCTGGGCAAATTTTGGATGATAGAGTAAATATTTATTCTTCAGCGTATTATGAATCAGAAGTGTTGGTTTCATTATCCAAAGGAACATACATAACTTTAAGAAGTAATAATATAAATGGTTGGTATAATGTATCCTATGGTGATAATGAAGTTGGATATGTATCTGCAAATTATATAAAAGAAATTCCCTATGAAATTAAAACGGTAAAAGTTGATACAATAGTAAGAACAGGACCAAGCGAAAGTTATAGGGCTGTAGGGCTATTAGGAAAAGATGAGATATTTTTAGCAATAGGAAGAGAACTCAATGGATGGTATAGGGTATTATTTAACGGGATAGATATATGCTATATCTCCAATGAAAATGTAGATTTTGTAAGTGAAACTAATATGACAAGTATGCAAAGTATAAATACTACAGATCACACTCATGAAAATATAACGAATTACACTTCTGCTATACAAGAGAATACTACAACTAGACCTATTGAAAATATAACTAATGCCATAACTAATTCTATTGAGAATATATCTAATGCTATAACTAATCCTATTGAGAATATAACTAATAATACAACCAATCCTATTGAGAATGTAACTAATAGCCTTGTTGAGAATGTAACCAATACTGATAATTTGCAACTCTATCCTAATACCATTTCAACAAGCATTTCATATGATACAAAGGTTGGGAATTTTGTAAGGCTTCCTGTGGCTTTGAGTCCATCTGAAGTAACTGATAAAACTCTAACATGGAAAAGCGATAACGAAGAAATTGCTTCTATACGAAATGATGGGTCTATATTTGCAGAAGCTGTAGGCACTACTAGGGTTACAGTGACAACTGCAAATGGGCTTAGCTCTTCATGCATCTTCAGAGTTATGAATGATGATACACCAAGCTTAACTGTTGCTGAAAAAGCTGTGAGAAGGGCGTATGATTATCTTACTCTATTTGGAGCTTATACTGAAAACCCTGCAATACTAAATGGTGGAATGCTAAAAGTGCATTTAGATTCTCCATACATTGATGGCAAAAGGTATACAGATAGCGCTCAATTTGTATGGTTCTGCTATAGAAGTGCAGATATTTATCTTGAAGATAAGACTGATGATGTTGTAAGCGTTGAAACCATGAGTCAAAATCCAGGAAAGGATTTTGAGCGTCTAAACTCATTAAAAAAAGAGGACTTAAAACCTGGAGATATAATAACTTGGATGGATTATTATGCAAAAGATAATGGACATGCTGCTATGTATGTAGGTAATATTGGAGATTCTTATTATGTCATAGATATAAGCCCACAAGGTATTCAAAGAAGAACTATTGATGATGTAAATAGAGGATCAAGCGCTTCAGAACCAACTTATTATATATTAAGATGTACTAAATAGATCGTTAAAATACAGGCTGGTGCCTGTATTTTAATTAGCAGATTTACAAGATCTAAAGATTAATATATACTATAATAGTAGATATAAATAAAGGGGGAATATAAATGATTAAAAAATTAAAAATCAATCTACAAAAAACAACTCTTTTGATTTCTGCTCTGTTATGTGCTATGTGTATTTTTTATGTGAATGCAAATGCTGTCCAAGTAGTAGAGGAATTGTCTTTAAGGGCAGGTCAGATTGTAAACAAAAATGACAAGGTAAATGTTCTAACTGCACCTTCTTCTACTTCTAAAATTGTAGGCACAGTTTCAAAAGGTTCATATGTGACAATCACTATGAATGAACAAAATGGTTTTTATCGTCTCCAATATAAAGATGGGCTTTTTGGATATGTAGCATCTGAAAATATAAAATTAATTCCATCTGAGACAAAATTTATATTAAATGGACCTCAAGATGTAAGATCAGGACCAGGTTCAAATTATCAAAAAATAGGAAGCGTTGAAAATAAAGAGCTCATATTGATTCTTAGCACTGAAAAAAATGGTTGGTACAAGATACTATATAAAGGCAGCACTATAGGCTATGTGCTAGATTCTAAGGGAAATGAATTAAGACCTACACATATAGTATTTGATTCAACATTTATAAGCAAGCCATTAGACATTATTAAAGTTGGAAATACTCTTAAATATATAGCCACAGCCATACCGCTTGAAGCTAAAGATAGACAATTATATTGGTCTAGTACTAATGAAAAAATAGCTACAGTTGATTCAAATGGCGTAGTGACAGGAAAGTCAGCTGGAGAAGTACAGATTGTTGCAAAAACTTCAAACGGCGTTACTGCATCCCGTAAAGTAAGAGTTGTTAATTCAGCAGGTGAAGAAGCTGCAAAAAGAGCTAATTATTATCTAGTAAACTATGGTGCAGGGACCAAAAATGCAGCAATATATGCAACAGATAATAGAAAGATGTATTTAGAGGCAGGATATAAAGATTATAAAAGATATGCAGATACATCTTCATTTCCTTGGTTTTGTTATACTTACACAGGAGTAAACCTTGGAGCAAATAAAACTTATCCTACTATAGAAGAGATGGCAAAAAATCCTGGTGAAGCTTTTAAATCTTATAGCTTTAGAAAAGTTTCAGATTTAAAAGTTGGAGATTTAGTTATCTGGATAAACTATAATAGAAGTGGTAGCGATTATGTAGCAATATATGTAGGAAAAGATAGAGGAACAGATTACTTTATAGATATGGGACCAAAAGGAATTCAAAAGAGAAGCCTTAACACTTTAGTAAAAGAATTAGGGAATAAGCAGCCAACTAATTACGTTACATGTATTAAATAATATATAAAAAACCTCCTAAAAAAGGAGGTTTTTTATGTATTTAAACTATTACTTGTCCACCGTTAACCCCAAATGACTGACCAGTTATTTCATTTGCAAAATCGCTTGCTAAGAATAATACCATATTTGCTATATCTTCACAAGTTTGGGCTCGCTTTAAAGGAACCATTGATATTTGATTTGCCCACGCTTTCTCTTGAGGTACTTTAAAATCATTTTCTAAACTATCTAAAATATTTTGCCACATCTCAGTTTTCACAATTCCTGGACATACACAATTAGCGCGAATATTAAAATTGGCCATTTCTCTTGCAATAGACTGAGTAAGTCCTACAATTCCAAATTTTGTTGCAGAATAACCTGCTAAAAGTGGCATTCCTTGCCTTCCTGCCATTGAAGATATATTTATTATATTTCCTTGCTTTTTTGGATACATGTATTTAAGCCCTGCTTGACAGCAATTAAAAACACCAATGAGATTAATATCTAGCATGTTTTTGAATTCGTCTAAAGTTGTCATCATAAAAGCCTTTGAATAATTTATTCCAGCATTATTTACCATAACATCGAGTTTTCCAAATTCTTTTACAGTTGTCTCTACCATTTTTGTAACTTCTAAAGGATTTGATACATTACATTTTATTGCAAGGCTTTTAGTACCAAAGGTTTTTAATTCTTCAGCACAGGCTTTTGCCATATCAAGATCGATGTCTGAAACCATTACATCAGCACCTGCTTTAGCTAATCTAATAGCAGCAGCTTTTCCAATCCCTTTAGCAGCACCTGTTACTGTTACAGCTTTGCCTTTTAGGCTTAGTTCAATCAAGTGAATCCCTCCTGATTTTTTATTTAAGCAATTTACTAATATTAATGCAAATAGAAAAAATATACATTTCAAAACATTTTATTATTGTAGCAAAGAAACAATAGCATTAATAATATAGTTTCCTAAGTAAATTAATAAATATCTTAAAAATTATGATTTTTTATAAAAGGGGCATAATATCTATAAGGCTTAGTATTATTTATGCCTTAAGAAACCAATTGATATATTACCTTACATAATAGCTTATTTTTTTATTTAAGTACTATAAAATAATAATTGGTAATTTGGTAAAAGATATATTTTTATATATTATGATGATAATTTGGTTTTTTTATGCTTTAAACTAATAATATCATCAATATAACGGAAAACTATACTAAAATTATTAAATAAATTATTTAAAGGAGAAATTTTACATGAAATATGCTGATTTTCAAGATATTAAAATACCCAGAATAGCTCTAGGTACATGGTCCTGGGGAACAGGAATAAATGGAGGTAATAGCATATTTGGCAATAATTGTCAAGAACCAGATCTAAGGCCAGTATATAAAAAAGCTGTTGAATATGGTTTTAATCTATGGGATACTGCTGCTGTTTATGGAATGGGAAGCTCTGAAAGAATACTTGGAAAACTTATAAAGGATGATAAAAATATACTAGTTTCCACAAAATATACACCTATGGGAATATTTGATCCTCCTATGGAAAAAGTGTTAAATAATAGTTGTAATCATTTAGGGAGAGATACTATCGATATATATTGGATACATAGTGCAAATAATGTAAAAAAATGGACTACTCAACTTGCTTCTTTATTAAAAAACGGTAAAATAAAGTATGCAGGTGTTTCAAACCATAATTTAGCACAAGTAAAACAAGCAAAGAGTATTTTAGAAGCTGAAGGCTTAAAGCTTTCTTGCGTTCAGAATCATTATAGCCTTCTATTTAGAGTAAGTGAAAGAAATGGCATAATAGATTGGTGCAAAGAAAACAATGTTACTTTTTTTGCATATATGGTATTAGAACAAGGTGCACTTACTGGAAAATATAGCTCAGAAAATCCATTTAAGTCTGGCTCAAGAAGAGCAGGAGCTTTTACTCCAAATGTATTTAAACAAATAGAAGGATTAAAAAGTGTACTAGGGGAAATTGCTGATAAATACAGTGTAGATCAGGCCCAGATAGCAACTGCTTGGGCTATATCAAAGGGAGTTGTTCCAATAATCGGTGTTACTAAAGAACATCATGTTGATGCAGTAAATGCAAGTTTAAATATACAATTAGAAAAAGATGAAATTTTAGAATTAGAAAAAGCAGCAACAGCAACAGGAGTAGAGATAAAAGGCTTCTGGGAAGATAAGCAGAAATAATTTTAGAAAATCCTCATGACAAAAATAATCTGTCATGAGGATTTTTTTAAGATATCTTCCTTATAGATAAGGATAGATTTACTTGACCTTTTGACAAAGACTCATTGAATATAGCATCGTTTTCTGTGTCGCAATTTCTTAAAGTGATTGTAACTGGCAAACATTCAGGAGAAACTACAATTAAATGCTGAGAACATAAAGTATTATTATAATGCGTGGTATAAGAGGATGTTCCAGGTAATTCTAAATCATTTATAAACAATGCTAATTTAATATTTTTATCTCCCTCTGCTTGAGCATAGTATATTACATCATATATACCACTTTCACTTAATATGATGGATGAATCTGAGAAACTTATGCTTTTCTTTAATGAGCTTAGAATTGGTTTTTGATCAAATACAACACTTTCGCCTGGTTTTATGCTCTGCTCGCCTAAGTTATATATATATGCAAAAAGATTTATTAAATCATCTTCATCATTATTTATCACTGTTTCATTTTGCTTATCAAGATCAATGTTAGATGTTATTACTTTCTTATCTATAATGGAATCTAAAAAATCCATTGGGAAATTTTCGCTTGTAATTTCAATATCAGATTCACTATTTAGGAAAGATGCTTCAACTTTTATATTTTTATCAAAATCTAATTTTATTATATAGGAATCATTTTGAAAAATTTTATTTACAACGCCATTTTCTATTAAAAGACTCCCTTCATCAAGATTAATAGATTCTTCCTCTTCTTTTAACTCCATAATTTCGTTATCTTTAGGGGCTTCTGTTAATTCAATCTCTTCTTCGTTTTCCAAATCTTCTATTTCTGAAGTTTCTTGTAATTCAACAGTTTCTTTTGATTCAACAAATTCTTTATTTATTGTTTTGTTATAAGGTGTATTTCTATATTTATCAAATATAGAAATTAAATCATCAAATATACTTAAAAACTTATCACAACGATATGAACATGGGCATTTGATATCACAACATTTTTTGATTTTTTGAAGTTCTCTTTTTAAGGATAAAGCAAGTTTCTTATTTTCATGGTTATTTATAATTCTAATTAAATGGGAATAAATTTCTAAAAATTCATCATCTAGGAATATACGCTCATTTTTTGTTTCGCAACCTTCTTTTATTTTATTTAGATTATATAATATCCATCTTTTATGATTATTTATTTTATTTTTAGATTCTGCAGACATAATGCACCTCCTAGGTTTATCATATTTTATTTTTTTTTATTTGTTACATTATTTTATGTATTGATTTATATTGAAATTTTATGGCTAAAAAAATAAAATTATTTTTAATTTGATATTGACATTGACGTTGCGTAAACTTATATACTTAGAATGAGAGGAGGAAAGTTATGGAGTATACCATAAAATCCTTAGCAAATCTTGCAGGTGTTAGTACAAGAACTCTTCGTTATTATGATGAAATAGGCCTTTTAAAACCAGTCAGAATAAATTCGTCAGGCTATAGGATATATGGAAGAGCACAAGTAGATATTTTGCAGCAGATAATGTTCTATAGAGAGATGGAAATTCCTCTTTTAGAAATAAAAGAGATAATTCACAATAAGAATTTTAATTTTGAAAATGCTCTTATTTTTCATAGGGAGAGATTGCTAGAAAAGCAGGCTAAGATTAAAAAATTATTGATAAATGTTGATAAGACATTAAAAACGATTAAAGGAGATATTAATATGGATGATAAAGAAAAATTTGAAGGTTTTAAAGAAAAGATGATAAAAGAAAATGAAGAAAAATATGGAAAAGAAGTCAGAGAAAAATATGGTGAAGATACCATAAATAAATCCAATGAAAAATTTCGCAATATGACTAAGGAACAATGGGATGAATTAAATAAAATAAATGATGATTTTTTTAAGATTGCAAAGATAGCTTTTGAAAAAGGCGATGTAAATAGCGAAGAAGCTAAAACAATGGTTGAGACTCATAAAAAGTGGCTTTCCTTCTTTAGTGATTATTCTGATGAAGCTCATATGGGCGTAACACAGCTTTATGTAGATGATGAAAGATTTGCTAAATACTATGAACCAATTGGTAAAGATGCTAATGTATTTTTAAGAGATGCAACAAGAGCATATTATGGAAAATAGGGGAGATATCTCCTCTATTATCTATAATTTATAAATTGAAGCTCTATTCCAAAATCTTTTTCTTTTAAATGCTGTATAACTGCTTGAAGTTCATCTTTTTTAGCACTAGATACCCTAACTTGTTCATCTTGCACTTGAGATTGAACTTTTAGTTTAAGCGATTTAATAGCTAAAACTATATCCTTAGCTTTTTCTTTTGATATTCCATTTTGTATCTTTATTTCTAGTTTTCTATTGCCGCCTGATGCATTTTCAATCTTATCATATTGAAGATTCTTAGGGGGAATGTTTCTCTTAACCATCTTTGCTTTTAAAATTTCAAGGACTGCATTTACCTTAAAATCATCTTCTGCAAGTATTTTAATAGAATCCTCATCCATAGAAACCTCTGCTACACTTCCTTTAAAATCATATCGTTGAGAAATCTCTTTCTTTGTCTGATTTAAAGCATTATCAAGCTCTTGCATATCCACTTTAGAAACAATATCAAATGATGAATCTTTAGCCATTTTTTTAAATCCTCCTAAAATATAAACTTTTTTATATATTATCACATTGGATTTATGTTTGCAAAGAAAGTAAAAAAGGTGTAATATTTATTTAAAAAAATTTTATAGGAGTTTTGAATGGAAAATCTTACTTTTATATCCCTTGAAAATAGTTATAATGTTAGAGAACTTGGTGGAATATCCCGTATGGATGGAAAAGTCACTAAGTTTCATTCTTTTTTAAGAGGGGATGATATTTCAAATTTAAGCGATAATGATATAAGGATACTGTTAGATTATGGTGTTAAGGCTATAGTGGATCTTAGATCCTATGATGAAGTTTTAAATAATCCTGATCCTATATTAAGAATGAATGATATAAGATATATAAATATATCTATTACTTCTTATGATGATAATGATAATATGATGAAAGTTATGAAGATAAACCCTAAGGAGTATTTGCCTAGTCTATATATAGATATTTTAAAGATTAAAAAAAATGAGATAAAAAAGGTATTTGATTTTATAGCAGAAGAAGATAAAGGATGTGTCTTGTTTCATTGTACTGCAGGTAAAGACCGTACAGGTATTATAGCAACATTGCTCCTTGGGCTTTCTCTAGTTGAGAAAGAAGATATAATTTTAAATTATGAAATAAGTTATGATTATCTAAAAAGGAGCATTGCAATTGAAAAGATTTCAAAGACCGTTCCAATTGAAATAATGTACTCAAAGAGGGAGTATATAGAAAAAGCGATAGATTATATTTTTGATGAATATGGAAGTTTTAGGGATTATTTATTATCAACTGGTATTGATGAATATATATTAGATAAAATAAGCAATAGGTTATAAAAATTAGCAGCTTTACTTATAGATCCTTTAAATGTGTAAAGCTGCTATACTTATGGACTTATAGAGACTCATAAATTTTAAGAGTTTCTCTAGCCGTATTTTCCCAAGTAAGCTTTTTAGTAAGCGAGAAACCATTTTTTATTAGCTTTTCCCTTAATAATAGATCATCTATTATTTTTTCCATACATTCTGACATATCAGTTTCATCGTATGGATCAAAATATAAGGCGCAATCCTCTAAGATTTCACAAAGGGATGTAGCTGAGGATGAAATAACAGGCGTACCACATGCAAGAGCTTCAACTGGCGGAAGTCCAAATCCTTCATATAGAGATGGATAAACAAGGCAAATAGCACTGCTGTAGAAATATGGCATATATTCTATAGGAATAAACCCTGGATATATTACACTAGATGATATGCCTAATTCAGAAGTTCTCTTTTCTAATGCAGGATAGTAAAAGGATTTGTTTCCTGCAATGACTAGTTTTACTTTTTTATTTGATGATTTTATAAATTTTTCAAATGAATTTAAAAGGGTGATAAGATTTTTTCTTCTGCTAATTCCTCCTACATAGAGTATATAATCATCATCTATACCATAGTTATATTTAAGAAATTTTTTAGAAATATTCTTATTTACTGGAGAATATATCGTTTCAGCTGCAAGCTTTGTAACATGTACTTTGCTCTCTGGTATTTTAAAGTAATCGATGATATCTTTTTTTGAAAATTCTGAAACTGTTATTATACCCTTTGATGACTCTACTATTTTGGGAATCTCTTTTTTAAATATTTCAAGATATTTAGGATTGCATGTTTCAGGCATTCTAAAGGGTATTATATCATGGAGGGTGATTAATAATTTATCCACTTCTCTTAAATTAAGTCCGATTCCATTTTGGGGAATATGATAAATATCAACAGGAAGCTTGATATTTATTTCACCATTTATGCATCTTTCCCAAAAGTTTATTGCATCGTTTACCATGAGTGGGTAGAAAGTAAAATTTCTTGGAGAATGGGTCCATTTTTTATTTTCAGGTACTAATACAAAGTACTCATTTTTTGAATCTATTGTAGTTAAATTATCTATTAATTCATGAGTATAATTGCCTATGCCAGTGCCACGATACCAAAAAGCTGGTCTCCCGTCGAGTATTATAAACATCATACCACCTAAAATATTTATCTTATTTATAGTGTATAACTATTTAAAAGAAAAAATGCTTGATAAATAAAATATAAAAGGATAAAAATAAAGTTAATGAATATATTATAGATTAACTTTGGAAAGCTGTGATAAAATGGAAAATCATCTAAAAGGGTCTTTTATAATACCATTAATTTTAGAAGATCTAGATTATAGAGCTTATATTTGTATTTGCAATTTTCAAAAATATATGGAAAATTTTAATAATATTGAAGAATTTCTCCATACTAAAGAGAGAGATTATTTTAATGGTTTAAAATTCGAAAAAAAGATAAAAGATTACTTAATAGGCAGATATTCGGCTAAAATGGCAATTTCAGCCTATACAAACGAATCTGATTTAAGATCTATTTATATATATAATGGAATATTTAATCAACCTGTGATAAGCTTAGATAATTCACAGGATCATCCTCAAATAAGCATAACTCACTCAAAAGATATAGGAGCTGCAATAAGTTTTTCTGAAGGATGTCCTATGGGTTTAGATATTGAATTTATAAGAGAAGATAATCTAAAAGCACTAAAAAGATATATTGCAGATGGTGAAATCCATATGATAGAGAAATTACAGTTTAATTATGTGGAAGCATTATATATGTTATGGACGTTAAAGGAATCCCTTTCAAAAACCATAAGGACTGCTTTTTTTTCTCCTGTAGGTATTTATGAAATTGGTGAAATAGTTTGTATGGATGGATATATTGTATCAAGTTATAAAAATTTTCCCATGTTTTTATCCATATGTTTTATTTTGGGAGGTTATATGCTTACCATAACTTACCCTAGAAAAGCTAAAATTAAAATAGATATACCCAAAATAAAATGTGAGTTCGAAAATTTATAGATTTAAGACTAGAATTTTCAAATTTTTATATAATAATGTACTTTTTATTTTATGACTCTTCATAAAAAAATATTTATTTTCATATAAATTATAAGGAGGTGAATAAAAATGATGAGAGAGTTTGAAATAGAGAGGCAATTTAGAATAAAAATTGAGTCTTTGAAGCCAAATAAAGGGGTATATTATTTAAAAACAAATATGGGGAATAAGTGTTTGAAAAAAATAAATTATGGTATTCAAAAGCTCATGTTTGTTCATGGCGCTAAAGAGTATTTGATTTCAAAAGATTTTAAGAGTTTAGATAGATATAATTTGAATATAGATGGAATGCCATATGCACTTGTAAATGAAGATATTTATACACTATCTGAATGGATAGATGGAAAAGAACTTGATTATGAAAATAAAAATGAACTGAGAGAAGCTGCTATAAATTTAGCAAATCTTCATAATGCATCTAAGGGGTATGAACCTCCAGAGAATTCAAAATTGAAAACTGATTTAGGAAGATGGGCATATCTTATGCAAAAGAGGATAAATTCATTTGAAAAGATGAAGGATATGGCGAGGAAAAGAGGAGTTAAAACACAGTTTGATTTTGAATATGCTAAAAATGTTGCTTTTTTTACTGAGATTGGAAAGAAAGCTATGAAGGTTTTAGCTGAATCTAAGTATGATGAAATTTGCAAAGTTACAGAAGAAGAGAAATTATTCTGTCACCATGATTACACTCACCATAATATTATAATAGATAATAAAAATAATTATAATGTCATAGATTTTGATTATTGTAAGAGGGAAATCAGGGTTTATGATGTAGCTTCGTTTATAATAAAAATATGCAAACGTATGGATTGGAACATAGAATATGCCAATATAATCATAGATGGGTATAATGAGATTTATAACATTAAAGAAGAGGAGTATAAGGTATTATTTGCATTTTTACTCTTTCCGCAGAGGTTTTGGAGGCTTTCAAATAGGTATTATTATAATGAAGTTAATTGGTCTCAGGGAACTTATGTCAGCAAATTAAATGCACTTTCTGAAGAGAGAGATAATTATTTAGAATTTATAGAAAATTTTAAGAAAATTTACAACCAAATTGACTAGGTAGCATATTATACTAATGAAGCTATTCTAGGAGTTAAGGTATTGAAAATAGGAGATATTGTAGCAAGAGAATCTTATTCAAAAGATATTGCGTTTAAAGTAATAGAGATCATAGATACAGATAAAGGAAGGATATTTAAATTAAAAGGGATCAGCATCAGAATTTTAGCTGATGCAAGAGAAGATGATCTAGTTAAAATTGGAACAGACACAGAAGCTAAAACTGATGAGATATTTACAAAGAAAGTTCAAACCTCAATGAAGAAGATAATTACTAACAGGGAAAGAAAAGATGGATATAGATCTTCTGCTCAATTTGTAAATATTGCTGCTTTTGATCTTAAAAATTCTTTTGATAATAAAGAGCTTTTCTTTGGAAAACCTGGCAGAGTTTTGCATTTAGATGGTGATAGCGAATATCTTGAAAATTGTTTAAAAGCTTATAAAAGGTTAGGTATTGAAATTGAGGGCTTTGCATTTCCTGAAAAGGATCATGCAAGTGTAGTTACAGATCTTGTGAAAAAATACAGACCAGACATTGTAGTCCTTACAGGTCATGACGGCATAGTAAAGGATGCAAAGAATTATACAGATATCGATAATTACAAGAATTCAAAATACTTTGTTGAAAGCGTGAAAAAGCTTAGAGAGTATGAATCAAGTTATGATGAGCTTGTAATATTTGCAGGTGCATGTCAAAGTTATTATGAAGCTATACTTTCAGCAGGTGCAAATTATTCGTCAAGCCCAAATAGGGTATTGATCCATTGTTTTGATCCGGTGTTTTTAGTTGAAAAGATAGCATATACAAGCATAGAAAAGGTATTGTCAATAGAAGAAGCTATGGAAAATTCCATAACAGGTACAAAAGGAATAGGAGGGCTTCAAACGAGGGGAAAATTTAGGCAAGGATTTCCCAAATCGATGTATTTATAGGTAAGAATTAGAATGTTTTTAAAGCAAAATCCTATAAAATGGATAATATAAATTATCTGTTTTATAGGATTTTTTTTATGGAAAATTGATTATTTACTTTACAAGTATTATTTAATTGTATCATACTAAAGGCAGTAATATAAATTATAAAAATTTTTGGAGGCGTAAAAGTGAAAAAGTTTATATGTTTGTCAATGATGTGTATACTTATGATTTTCATGTTGGCTGGGTGTAATCAAAGTGGCAGCAAAAATGGCAATGCCCCTTTGGTTGTTGCTATGGAGCTTGCTTATCCTCCCTTTGAGACTAAAGATGCAAATGGCAATCCTACAGGTGTCAGTGTAGATTTTTCAAAAGCATTTGGTGAATACATAGGTAAAGATGTAAAGATAGAGAATATATCTTGGGATGGACTAATACCTTCTCTTGAAACAGGAAAGGCAGATATGGTTATTTCTTCCATGACTATAACCGAGAAGAGAAAGGAAACAGTTGATTTTTCCGATCCTTATGCTAATGCCATGCTTGCTATGCTTGTAAATAAAAATTCAGATGTTTCTTCCATAGATGATTTAAATAAACCTGGCAAGAAAATTGCATTAAAAACTGGGTCAACAGGGTATATATATGCTGAGAATAATTTGAAAAATGCTGAGATTATAGCGCTTCAAGATGAGAGTGCATGCGTTACTGAAGTATCTCAAGGCAAGGCAGATGCTTTTCTATATGATCAGCTTACTATTTATAGAAACCTTCAAAATAATCCTGATACAACAAAAGCTATTTTTATCCCATTTCAAGATGTTGAAAAATGGGGTGTTGCAGTAAAAAAAGGGAATACAGAATTGCTCTCTAAGTTAAATGAATTTATAAAAAAATATAGTCAGGAAGGCGGTTTTGATAAACTCACTGAAACCTATTTGTTGAAAGAAAAAGCTGCATTTGATGAATTAGGGTTTAAGTGGTTTTTTGATCTTGATTAGATAAACTATGAAGTTATTTCGCATATTTATTTTAAATGAAAAAGAAGAAAATCCTATAAAGATAATATTCAATCTTTTAATAGTGTGTATACTTATTGTGTTTATATTTTGGCTGTCGCTATCTAAAATAAATGTAGTATTTGATTTTTCTTTTATAAAAGATTTTAATGTGAGAATATGGGATGGATTTTTAATGACAATATATATAAGCATTGCAAGCCTTATTATAAGCTTAATTATAGGGATATTAAGCGCTGTAGGTGAAGGCTCTAAAGTTTTGCCAGTAAGATATATTTGTAATTTATATATAAAATTCATTCGAGGGACACCCCTTATAATGCAGATATATCTATTTTTTTATATATTTGGTACAGCTTGGGGGATTGAAAATAGATTTTTAGCAGGAGTTTTTATATTATCCATATTTGAAGGTGCTTACATTGCAGAGATAATAAGAGGAAGCTTGATTTCAATAGATGAATCTCAATTAGAATCAGCAAGAGCAGTTGGATTTACTAAAAATCAGACTATAGCTTATGTGATAATGCCCCAATTAATAGCTCGTACTTTGCCTGCTCTTACTGGGCAGTTTGCTTCTATAATAAAGGACTCTTCTTTGTTATCTATGATTGCAGTTATAGAATTAACCCAGACTATGAGAGAGATAAGTGCAACCAATTTTAAATTGTTTGAATGTTATTTATTTCTTGGGGTTTTATATCTTTCTTTGACTTTGCCTATTTCATTTTTTACAAAGAAGCTTGAGAGGATATTCAGCTATGAAAATTAAATTTGAGAATTTATCAAAAGAATTTGAGGATAATAGGAATATATTACAATCCATAAATTTTTATGATGATATACATGCTTTAGCTATAATTGGACCTTCAGGAGGTGGTAAATCTACGCTTCTAAGGATAATAGGAGGGCTTATTTCTTATACTTCGGGAAGCATATGGGTTGATGATGGGATGGTTCCTTGTGATGAAGTTAAATTGCAGGATTATCGTAAAAATATAGGTTTTGTCTTTCAGCAAGGCGGGCTTTTTAAACATATGACGGCCTTTGAAAATATAACCATACCTCTTATGAAGGTGCACAATTATACAAAATATGAAGCTGATGTTAGAGCTAATGAATTATTGTTTAGATTTGGATTGAGTGAGGATGCACATAAAAGACCATTTGCTTTATCAGGAGGGCAAAAGCAGAGGATTGCTATAGCAAGAGCTATAGCTGCAAAACCAAAATTGCTTTTATTAGATGAACCGACAAGTGCACTTGATCCTGAATATACAACAGAAGTCTTAGATGTTATAAATGAGCTTAAAAATGATGGAATAGATTTTATAATAGTCACACATGAGATGGGATTTGCTCGTCATGCTTGTGAGAAGATAGCTTTTTTATGCGATGGAATATTGATGGAATTTGGGAAGAGTCAGGATATTTTTACAAACCCAAAGACAAAAGAGCTCAGCAAGTTTCTTAGCAGATTGCTTGAGTGGAATGTTTAAAAATTTATATTAGAGAAGGAAAATAAAAAAATGTCAAATATATTTAGAAATATTGCACGACTTAATAAACAAGGGAAAGCTTATTTAGATATAAAACTTAAGGAGTATGGAATTAACAGTGGTCAATATTATTATATTTTACATATTTGTGCTAATGAAGGCATAACTCAAGAAAAGATTAGTACAATTGTAAGTGTTCATCCAAGCAATATCACACGAGCTCTTGATATCTTATGTAAAAAGGGATATATCATAAAGGAAGATTTAGAGAGTGACCGTCGTACTTGTAAGCTATATCCTACAGAAAAAGCAAGGAGTATTTTTAATAGGTTAAAGGGATTTGAAAATGAATGGGTGAACATCATTACAAATGACTTTTCTTGCGATGAAGTAGAGCTTTTAGATAGATTATTGAAGAAGGCAGATGTTAATTTAATTGAATATTTGAAATGATTTATTAAAAAAGGCTTTGCTTGCGCAAGCCTTTTTTAATAAATATTGAATAATTTTTCAGCATTTTTTCCAAGGACTAATTCTTTTTCATAATTCTCTATGTCGAGATCATTGATAAAATCAACACCTTTAATAAGCCACTCACGCCTTACAGGATAGGATGAACCAAAGAGGATATGATCAGCACCGCACACTTTTATAGCACATTTAAGTTGTTCTTTGCCCCATGGCAGAGCATGAGACATATCAAAGAATAAATTATTTTTTAAGTATTTGCTTAATTTATCGTCTTCTGTTTGGAACCTTTCCATAGCTTCATCAATTCCAGAAGGCTTTGGCATTAAAATGTTTTGGAATGCATAGAATGCTCCCCCTAACATTGTATGAATTAATCTAAGATTAGGAAATTCTTCAAACATACCACTAAAGAGTTCTCTACCAACTGCAATACCTTGATCTATGCATCTTCCATAGAATCTACGCTGATTTGTATAGTCTTTTATTGATTCATACTCTACAGGGCTTGGTGTATGGTGAACCACTACTGGGACATTAAGTTCATTTAAGATTTTAAAGTATGGTTTAAATATTTCATCATCTAAGTAAAGTTTTCCATAGTGACAAGCTAATTGCACTCCAACCATACCCAGTTCTTTTGTACATCTTTCTAATTCATAAACGCATTCTTTTGTAGCCCAAGGCGGAAGAACTGCAACAGCACGCAATTTTCCATTGCTGCGCTTAACCATATCAGCCATACCATCATTCACTATGCGACACATTTCAATAGGAAGCCATTCTTGCCATACTGGTATACGGAGAAGAGCTATATCGATTCCAGCTTCATCTAAATCTTGTAATTTAACTTCTAAAGTATATTGCCCTTCTGCATAATTTAAATTTTCATATCCCTTTGGCTTTTCAAGTATAATTTGGCGTGTGTTTGTTCCAGAAACTGTACTTAGACGTGCAATCTCGCCAAACGTTCTAGGTACACATTCTAAAAAACCATTTAATATTTTTTCTTCTGTAAATAAGTTTTCTGGAAGATAATGCATATTTACATCTATAATCATCAATTACACCTCAAAATTTAAAATAATATAAATATATTTGCGTGCGCAATAATATTATATTAATGTTATACCATTTACAAAAGTTAATGTCAATGATATATCAAAGATAATTTGTATGTAAAAATTCTATAATTTAACAGTATTTTTTAATTATTAAATAATTTTTTGGTATTTTTTAAAATTTTTAGAATATACATATAAAAATAAGTATATCTAAAAAAGGAGAAATATATATTATGGAAATGATGAATTTATTTGAATCTTATGGTTTTAATGTTAAAACTATTGTTGGAACAAATTTTGAACCTAAAAAGAGAGC
>JAVBPQ010000081.1:0-5694 GCA_031549525.1 Clostridiaceae bacterium
AATAAAGCTTTGCAGGTATTTTTTAGTTACATCTTTTAAGGTTTATTAAAGGTAGGGTCATTATAATTAAATTGTAAGGAAAAACTATAAATAAACAAAAAGGAGTACATTATTTTATGAAGGAAAATTTTTTAAACTTAAATACTATAAAAAAGAAATTTGCTACCATAGCCCTATCTTCTACTCTTATCATAGCATTAGGAGCTGTAACAACTTTTGCAGCAAGCGGAACCAAATTTACCTCTTTGCCTTTAAAAAGCATAACAACATATTCAAATGATGAAAAATCAATGGGTATGTTAGCTATAAGATCGTTAGCTGTAAGATCAGAAGATGGAAAAACAAGTTATTCAACAGATGGCGGAAATACGTGGAATGAAGGTTTGCCTGAAGGTGTTGACTTACCTAAAATAAAAGATGGGAAACCCTTTGGTGGAAAAAGATTAGCAGTAAAAACAGAAAATGGTGTGACAAAATATTCTACTGATGGTGGCGAAACCTGGAGCGATACCCCTCCTGATGATGTTAAAATACTTCAAAACAAAGATGGCTCAATAGAAGTTAAGAAAAATACAGATAACAAATGATACTTTAATACTATCCATAGCAAAATAATTATTTTGCTGTGGATAAATTCATTTAAATGAGGAGACGATATGAGAATTTTAATAGTTGAAGATGAAAAATATATGGCTGAAGCTGTAGCTCAGGTATTAAAAAAGAGCAATTACACTGTTGATTTAGCCTATGATGGAGAAGATGGGCTTGACTGCGCTTTATCTAATATATATGACATAATAATCCTCGACATCATGCTTCCTAAATTAGATGGCATAAGCCTTTTAAAGAATATAAGAAAAAATAAGGTTGAAACTCCTGTAATATTATTGACTGCAAAAGGAGACACTCAAGATAAAGTTATAGGTCTTGACAGCGGTGCAGATGACTATCTTGCAAAGCCTTTTGAGTCAGAAGAGCTACTAGCAAGGTTAAGAGCATTAGGAAGGCGAAAAAACGAACTAATAAATGATGGTATTTTAAAATTTGGAAATATAGAATTAAATCCTATGCATTTAACTTTAAGGTGTGAAAGGGTAGAATTTAAATTGACTCTAAAAGAATGTCAGCTTCTAGAAATTCTAATTAAAAGAAAAGATACAATAATCTCAAAGGAAACTATAATAGAAAAGCTGTGGGGATATGACACTGAAGCTGAAGATAATCATGTGGAGGTTTATATATCTTTTTTAAGAAAAAAACTCTCTAATATTAAAGCAAATGTTTTTATACAAACCCTTCGAGGTTCAGGCTATACCTTAAAGCTTGAAAGGACATAAAATAATATGTTTAAAAGACTGAGAAATAAATTTCTCATCATAAATATGTCTATAATATCTGTGATGATGATGGTAGCTTTTGCAATAATTTATTCAATAACCTATAACACCATTCGATCAGAAAATAAAAATAAGCTTCTGTCAATCCCTAAAGCTCAAATAGAATCCTATGCCCAAGAGGGTATGACTTCTGGAATTAAAGTTATGCGCACAATTCCCTATGATTATTCGCTCTCTTTTACAATTGAAGTAAATAAAGATGGAGATATACTCAATATTTTCTCTTTTATCGATATGCCTGAAGAAAATTACGAAAAGATAGCTAAAATAGCGTGGAACAACAAGCTAAAAAATTCCATAATAAATTTAAATAGCAAAACTTGGCAATATGATATATCATCTGCACCTGGAAATCTAATCATAAATAAAAATGGTACTCAATCTATAATAAATAATAGATATAGCATGATATTCTTAGATATAACAGATTCTCGCAATACCTTAAGAAATCTTTTAATAACTTTTCTTATAGTAGGGCTTTTGATGCTGTTTGTAATATTTATAATAAGCCTTTACTTTGCAAATCGTGCAATTAGACCTATTGCAGAAGCATGGGATAAACAAAGACAATTTGTAGCTGATGCTTCTCATGAGTTAAAAACACCTCTTGCCATAATAAATGCAAATTCTGATGCCCTTCTTGCAAATGAAGAGGAGTTAGTAAAAGCTCAAAAAAAATGGATTTATTATATAAAAGATGAAATAAGCAGAATGACAAAGTTAATAAATGATCTTCTATATTTAGCTAAAACTGAAGATTCAAATATAAAAATATCCTCATCACCTTTTGATATAAGCCAAGTAGTAAATAATGTAATACTATCTATGGAAGCTATAATATATGAAAAAGATATTTACCTCTCTCACAAAATAGAAAAAAATATAATTATAAAAGGCGATTTAGATAAGGTAAAACAAGTCATAATAATACTCCTTGATAATGCTATAAAATACACAGATAAAAAAGGCTCAATAAAAATAGAGCTTAAAAAAATTAAACATCAAATGATATTTTCCATTGAAAATACAGGTATTGGAATAAAAAAACAAGACCTTTTAAAAATATTCGATAGATTCTATAGAACAGATCCTTCAAGAGCAAAAGAAAGCGGAGGTTATGGCCTTGGTCTCTCAGTTGCAAAGGCAATCATAGATAGAATGGAAGGTAAAATATATGCATCTAGTATTGAAAGTAAAAGCACAACCTTTACTTTTATCTTAGAATCACCTTAAACATATGATTTCTTCTCATTTAATTAACAAGCAATAATTTCAAGCTCTATTAACGTATAAAACTTACCACATAAAGTAGTATTAATTTTTAATTTTTTTCTTGACATTTTCTAATTTTAAGTTTAAACTGTTAATATAAACAATATAACAGTAGATACACAAATATACACATTCCTCTCAATCCTGTGCTTACAGTGGTTAGCAAAAACTGAATGTAAAGTTATTAAGTCAAAATTCTATCAAAGTTTATTTTATTAAACTTCACATTTGTAGTTCCTGTTTCCCCTTTTGTTTAGTTTTGATCAATATGTATACTTAATTTTATTTCTTGCAGTTCAACTTAGATTAAAAGAGGTGTTTAAAATGATTTGGGTTGTTCTAATAGGTGACAATAATTTAAATATAGATTATATAAAAAATGTAAAACATTATGAAAGTAAAGCTTGTTATACACTCCCTTTAAATAGATGCTCTATTGAATATAAAGATGAATACATATCATATGATTTTATTGAAAACTTATTAAATTACTACAATAAAAATGATATGGCCAAGATTCCATTTAAAAATCCTAATTTTATATTGATGTCGGGCTCTTCAAAAGAAATATTAAGCAAGGTATTAAAACAAAACAATTTTCCAAAAAACATATATGTAGATGATGATAGCGGCAATATAATACCACTAAATGAATTTATAGCATAGCCCTTATATTTATTATAATTTCCTCCTAAATTTGCTTCCCAGTTTAAAATTGGGAAGCCTTTATTTTGAGTCCTTTTAAATTTATATAAATCCTTATTAAAAATCCTTTATTAACATTCACAGACATGATGAATACACTAAATAAAAAATATGATTAAATGGTGATAATTTATGGGCTTTTTAACTAAGCAAGTGCCTAGTATTAATGTATATGCTCTTGCTCCCCATCCTGGCGACTGGAACAATCAACATCTATTAAAAGATGTTGGAATTATTCCCTATATGTTGCATAAAGTTTTTGGATACAATGTTACATTAGTAACTAATAAGCATGGCGATTACCCATATCTTGATAAATATTTACCAGGAATTGATATGGAGTTTCTACCACAAAATAATCAGCCCTATGAAAATAAGCTTATAGATTATATAAAATTGCATTATGAGAAGATGGACCTCCTTATACTGACTGGCCCATATCCTTCCTATTACTCTATTGTAAAACCCTATCGAAGCTTGCGACCTGATGGTAAAATCTATATAGGTTTAGATGCCAATTCTTTTTGGATAGATCGACTTCTATGGGCTAATCCCGAATTTATGCAGTTTTTAGACCACTGTAATGTAATTGCTACATCTTGCCGAAAAATGCAACGTTTTTTAAATAAGAAATGGCCTTTTTGGAGCATTGAATATATCCCAAATCCTTTTTTTAATGCAAGTTTAAAAAAAATCAATGTTTATCCTGAAAAAAAAGAAAACATTATTCTCACAGTAGCACGGATCGGAATATATGAAAAAGCAAATCATTTATTGCTTGAAGCATTTGCAGCTATTCACATGATGATTCCTGATTGGAACCTTCGCTTGGTTGGTCCCATAGATCCAAGTTTCGAGCCCTATATTGCAGAATATTTTTCAAAATATCCTATCTTACGCAATAAAGTCTCTTTCCTAGGTTTGATTGAATCAAAGGAGGATTTATATGGTGAATATCAAAAAGCAAAGATTTTCGTTATGACTTCTGTATGTGAGGGTGGCACACCAAATGTGATAGCAGAAGCCCTTTTTCATGGTTGTTATATTGTAACATCTAACATTGATGCAGCAGAAGATATAGTTGATAATGGAGCTTGTGGTACTATTTTTTCAATAGGAAATGTACCAGCTTTGCAGAAGGCTTTACTTAAAGCTTGTGCAGAAGTTCAATCAAGCAATGAATATATTGAGCACAGTATAGATAATGCAAAACGAAATTTCGATTCAGATCTTATAATTCGAAAAGTTCATTTTCTTTTATTTGAATCACAGGAGGGAGAATATGGGAATATTGATTAAAAACTCCTTTTATGCTGACAATGAAAATAAACAAGTTACTATTTTAGATTATGGAAATCTTACCTCAAATTTTTCAGCAATACCATTGCATAGCTTTTCACAGGAAACGATTACAATTCCAAAATTAGTTGAATCCATCAATATAGATGATGATTATGAAAAAATTATCAGTAAACCAACAAAGCTACTTGTATGCGCATTATGCATACAAATATTTATGCAAGGATACCGCCCAAGGAGCATTGCAATCATTGGAGAAAATAAAAGCTTATTTGAATGTTTAAAAAAAATATCACATGCATTCCATCCTAAAAACCATATTTTAATTTATTCAGGCTTAGATATACCTATTTTTGAAGAAGATTTTGATATCATCATCTTTAATGAACTAAATTACAATACCAATGAATTGATATTACCAATTGCCCTTAATGCTGTAAAAGCTAAAGGAACTCTAATAGATATTTATAAAGAATCTTCTACAATTAAATTACAAGAACTGCTAAAAGATAATCCAGCATGGATACCAGATGAAGCAACTCGAATATTGAATATAGTTGTAAATAAAGATATAAAAGCTTTTTTTAAAGCACTAAAGGATGATACTATACCACTTAAAGTACTAGATAATGATTTTCTTTTGCTTTTAGAAAAACTTTTACATGTAGACCAGTTTAATAGCCAAGAGCTACTTGGTATGGCTCGCAAACTTCATAAATATGAGATAAATGTGAAAAACGCATATCCAAATTATTCAACAGATCTTAAACAAGGTTTGAACGAGCTAAAGGGATATGTTTTGCAAATTGCTCATGGACAAAGCTTAGAAATCTGCACATATTTTGCAAATTTGTGCAAGGGTCATATCCGTGAAGTCTTTGATTGTGCAGTAGCAAATGTTGTGTAAACTTTAAATTAATCAAGTAGGAGTCTAATCAATTAATGGTTAGGCTCCTACTTTATCAGTTGCAGAATAATTTCCATATTTCTTTGAAATCTCATCATATGCTTTATTTGTCTT
>JAVBPQ010000005.1:0-19036 GCA_031549525.1 Clostridiaceae bacterium
TAAAGCTTCATCACAAAGGCTCTTTACCCTTATAAAATTAAACACAGAAGATTCACTCATATTAAAGGTTTTAGCAAGCTCCATGCCTATATTATTTTCATTCCTAAACTGTTTTGCTTTTTTCATAAGATCATAGTTTACTATCAAGCTTTGAACTAAATTAAATTTTGATATAGACCTAAAATTTATATTAGATTCAATGATCAAGGTTCTCAAAAAGATCTCATCAACTTCTTCAGCGTTTAACACATAACAAGGGATGAATTGATATTTAGATGAATTAGTTATATTAAAAAGATTAGCAAAAGCCTGCAAACGGCATCTACCACAGATGAGAGTATAAACACCAAGCTTATCTTTAATTACATACAAAGGATAAATTAAACCCACATTTTCTAAAGATCTCATTAAATCTAAAATCTCTACATCCGTTGGAGGATTAAATGGGTTCCATCCTTTAGGGGTATCCTTAATAAGCTTTATATCTATATTTTGAAGGTTTTCATGTAAGTTAACACCTTCATTAAAATTCTTCTCTCTTCTTAAAATCGTTTTTCTTTCTTCTTCAGCCTTTCTTTCAGCTTCTCTTTTTAATTCCTCAGAGGATTTAGTAAAATTAAAACTCATTACTATAGTTTCATTCTCATTTTCAAGAGTTTCATCAGTCTCAACAGTTTCAGCATTTAATTCATAATCAGGTTCTAAATTCATCTTTGTCTCCTTAAATTTATTAATGATAATTAATGCTTATGTTTTAGAAGAAGATTTAAGAACTTAACATTTAAAAGATCAACTTATTTTTCTAATAGATGACATAAAATTATAAATAAATGGAATGTTAAGTTAAATATAGCTTTAATTAGGAAAATTTTGTTTATAAATACCATTTATGATTTATTATTATATTATATTTGATAAACTAAAAGAAAAGAGGGTATTTATGAGCAGAAAAATCATTCTTTGTATTGCTATGAGCTTAGATGGTTTTATCGCTGATAAAAGTGGTGATACCGATTGGATTGAAAATTGTGAGACAGGAAATGTTGATTCCATAAATAGAGAATTTTTAAATAAAATAGATACTGCTATTATGGGAAGAAAGACTTATGATAAGATTACTTCTGAAGTTTCTCCAGAGGACTGGGCGCAGAAAGATGTAAAATATTATGTTTTTACATCGCAAAAATTCAAAAAAAATGATTATGTGGAATTTGTTAATGAAGATATTTATAAATTCATAAGAAAATTAAAAAGTGAGTATGGAAAAAACATATGGGTGGTAGGAGGTGCTACTCTTATTCAAGAATTAATTTTAAATAATTTAATAGATGAATTTTATATAACAATATCTCCTATAATTCTTGGAGAAGGTATACTGCTGTTTAAAGATAAAAATTATAAAACAAAACTTCATCTTGATAAATGCAAGGCCTATGGAGAGATGGTTTTGCTTAAATATTCTAGACTCTAAAAGTTATTAACAATATTTTTTTAAATTTAGTATTAAAAAAGGCATACCGAATTAGAATAGGTATGCCTTTTACAAATAAGTGAGGTGTATTAATGACTTTTCAAGATTATAAATCATTATGGAATTATTTTTTGTATTATTGTTGCAATAATATCAATATTGAGGTAGATTTATAACATATGCGTCTCTGAAATTGGAGGGTAAGATGAAGACCAACAGAAAAAAATCACGAGAAGTTTTGATGCAGATCTTATATCAAAGCGAAGTAAAAAAAGAAGATCCTATAGAAGTTTTAGACGATTTAAAAGATCTAATCAAAATTGATGAAGATTACAAAGATATGGTAAATTTAGATTATGAATATATGGAAAATATTATAAAAAATTATAAAGAGCATCTTTTAGAGATAGATAAGGATATAGAGAATAATTTAGTAAAATGGAAGATGGCAAGGCTTGCTAAGGTGGATTTGAGCATTTTAAGACTTTCATTGTGTGAGATTAAATATGATGAAACTGTACCAAATGTAGTATCTGTAAATGAGGCTGTTGAGCTTAGCAAAATATTTTGTGGTAGTAACAGCAGCAAATATATAAATGCAATACTTACAAAATTTATTTAGGAGGTAAAAAAATGGGGAATTCATTAAAAGGAAAAGATTTAGCTGTAAAAATAAAAGCTAATCTAAAGGAAAAAATTGAAGATAGGGTTAAATCAGGTCTTTTTAGACCAAAGCTTGCCATGGTACAGGTTGGAGATGACGGGGGATCAACATTTTATGTAAATCATCAAAGCAAGGTCTGTGATGAGGTTGGTATTGTTCCATATGCTTTAAGGTTTCCTTCTGATATTACTGAAGAGGATCTTATTTTAGAGATTAAAAAATTAAATGATGATAATGAGGTAGCTGGAGTTATAATAATGATGCCACTTCCTAAACATATAAATTCAAAACTTGTTGTACAAAATCTATCACCAGAAAAGGACCTTGATGGCTTAACAGAGACAAATGCTGCAAGGCTTTATTTAGGTGAGAAATGTCATGTTCCATGTACTCCTAAAGGTATAGTTTATCTTTTAAAAGAAAGTGGAGTTAAGCTCTTTGGGGAGAGAGTTGTCATAATAGGTAGGAGCAACATTGTAGGAAAACCTCTATTCCATCTAATGCTTCAGGAAAATGCTACTGCTACCATTTGCCACTCAAAGACAAAGGATATAAAAGAGGTATGTAAAGAAGCAGATGTTATAATTTGTGCAATTGGAAGACCTAAATTTTTAACTAAGGATTTTATAAAAGAAGGAGCTGTAGTTGTGGATGTAGGTACTTCCAGTGTTAATGGAAAGATAACAGGAGATGTAGATTTTGATGATGTAATAGATAAAGCATCCCTTGTAACTCCAGTTCCAGGAGGCGTTGGATCTGTAACAAATACAATGCTTCTTTTAAATATGATGGAGGCCCTTTAATAGAATGTTTTTAAAGCTCCTTACGGTTTCGCAGGTAAACATATACATAAAAAAGCAATTAGATAATGATTTTATTTTGAAAAATGTGAAAGTAAAGGGTGAAATTTCAAACCTTAAGCATCATACAAGTGGGCACATTTATTTTTCTCTAAAGGATGAGGGAGGTAGCATAAATTGTGTGATGTTTAGATCTTTTGTAAAAAACTTAAATTTTAAATTAGAATGCGGCATAAGCGTAATTGTTTATGGCAAAGTTTCTGTTTACTTAAGGGATGGCTCTTACCAGATCTATTGTGATGAGATAGAAAGAGAAGGAATAGGGGATCTATTTATAAAGCTTGAAGAAGTAAAAAAGAAGCTTCTTAGCGAGGGCTTATTTGATTTAAAGAGAAAGAGAAAAATTCCTCCATACCCTAAGAATGTTGGTATTGTGACTTCAGAAACAGGAGCTGCAGTTTTTGATATTATAAATGTAGCAAGAAGAAGAAATCCTTACATAAATATATTTATATATCCAGCTAATGTGCAAGGGTCTCTTGCTCATCTATCCATCATAAAAGGTTTAGAAGAAGCTTATGAAAATAAAGATCTTGATGTTATAATCCTTGCAAGAGGAGGAGGAAGTATTGAGGAATTATGGTGTTTTAATGAAGAAGCTTTAGCAAGAGTGGTATCAAAGAGCCCTATTCCAATAGTTACAGGTGTGGGTCATGAAGTAGATACCACACTTGTAGACTATGTTTCAGATTTTAGGGCACCCACCCCTTCCTCTGCTGCAGAAGTTGTATTCTTTAGTGCAGAAGATATGACAAAAAAGCTAGAAGATATTAATGCATTAATTTTTGAAAGAAGTTTAAAAAACATAAGATATTTTTTAAATAGTGTCAATAATATTACTATGATTTTAGAAAATTATAATCCAATAAATCAAATAGTACTATCCTACCAAAAAATAGATGAACTTACAAATAAGTTGGATAATAAATTGAGTTCGTATTTAAAAAATTTATGGCTTAATGTGGATGTCTATAATTCCCTATTAGAAGCTCATAATCCTTTTAATATATTGAAAAAAGGATATGCTATTATTGAAAATAAAGATGGAAAAATAGTAGATGAAACATCTAAAATTAAATCTAAAGATTCTTATAACATTATTTTTAAAGACGGAAAAATTAAAGCATACGTTGATGATGTGGAGAAATTATGATGGGAAAAAATCAAGATTTTGAAAGTTTGTTTAACAGATTAAAAGATATTGTAGATACTATGGAAAAAGATACTCTCTCTCTTCATGAAAATATGAAAAACTATGAAGAGGGTATAAAGATAAGCTCTGAATTGTATAAGATACTAAAAGAAGCAGAAGGTAAAATCAAGATCATAAAGGATGGTAAAGAAAGAGATTTTAAACATGAGTGAAGATAAAATTAATTATTTAAAAAAGATTATTGATGAAAAAATAGAGGAATACTTTACAAAAAAGATAAACCTTGCAACCCATAATAAACTATTGTATGAATCTATGTACTACAGCATTAAAGATGGTGGTAAGAGAGCAAGGGCTATATTGTTTATATTGACATATGGTATTTTTAAAGAGAATTATGAGGATTATTTTGATTTTGCATTAGCTATAGAGATGATACATTGCTATTCATTGATTCATGATGACCTTCCTTGTATGGATGATGATGATTTAAGGAGAGGTAAACCAACAAATCATAAAGTATATGGGGAAGCTATCGCTCTTCTTGCAGGGGATGGACTTTTAAATGAAGCCTTTGAAGTTTTAATTAAACTTTCAATAGATGATAGAGCCTCTTTAAAAGCGTCCTATGAGATTTCAAAGGCAATAGGAGGCTTTGGAATGATAGGCGGTCAGATTGCAGATATTTTAGGAGAAAATAAAAAATTAAATGAAGAAGAGCTAAGATATATACATGAAAATAAAACAGGAAAACTAATAAAAGCTTCTATAATATCAGCAGGAATTTTATGCAATTGTGATCAAGATATCCTCTCTACTTTAGGAGAGTTTGGAGAGAAATTAGGCTATGCATTTCAAATAAAAGATGATATCTTAGATGTAATAGGAGATGAAGATCATCTTGGAAAATCTATAAATTGTGATATAAAAAATGAAAAATCCACATTTGTATCATTTTATGGTTTAGAGAGAAGCATAGAAATATATGATAGATTATCTTTAGAATGCATGGATATATTAGATAGGCTTTCAAAGTTAAAAGATGTAAATTTGTTGAAGAGTTTTACATTGAAACTTATAAAAAGAAATAATTGATGTATAATTTTATTGTTAGTTGATAAATTTTTTGTTTAAATGTATAATTAAAAGAAATGCTTTTTATAAATAGTATTTCTTTTTTTAGTATTATGGCATTTTAGACCATATTATATATATTAAAATATAAATTTAAGGAAGAAAACCATGAACATTAATTTAGATAATATATCTAGTATTGAAGATATTCAAAATATGACCATTGAGGAATTACAAAAACTTGGCGATTGTATAAGAGAATTTCTCATTGAAACTGTATCTAAAACAGGTGGACATTTAGCATCAAATTTAGGGGTTGTTGAACTTACACTTAGTTTATATAAAATATTCAATTTTAACAAAGACAAGATAATATGGGATGTAGGTCATCAAGCATATGTACATAAAATACTTACAGGAAGAAAAAATCTCTTTGGTACTTTAAGGCAATATAATGGGCTTAGCGGATTTCCAAAGCGCATAGAAAGTAAGTATGATCACTTTGAAACAGGTCATGCATCCACATCTGTTTCTGCAGCTTTAGGCATGGCAAAAGCAAGGGATTTAAAAAAGGATAAATATGAAGTAATATCTGTAATCGGAGATGGTGCATTAACAGGCGGAATGGTATTTGAGGCTATGAACGATGTGGGGTTTAGTAAGACTAAGATAATCATAATACTAAATGATAATGAGATGTCAATTTCTAAGAATGTTGGAATCTTATCTACAGCCCTTAGCAAATTGAGGATAAGACATGGATATAATTCCTTTAGAGATAATTTTAACGCAGGGGTTAAAGCTATACCCGTAGTAGGAGATGAACTTTTAAATTTAGTTGAGAATATGAAAAAGGGTGTTAAACAGCTAGTTGTTCCTAGCATGGTTTTTGAAAATCTTGGTATAAAATATATAGGTCCTATAGATGGTCATAATATTAAAGAGCTTACAAGGGTTTTTTCACTAGTTAAAGATATGAGATGGCCTGTCATAATTCATATAAAAACTAAAAAAGGTAAGGGTTATGAATTTGCAGAAAAAGATCCAAGTGCCTATCATGGTGTAAGTCCATTTAATTATGTAAATGGAGAATTTATTACAAATGGCAAGAGTGAAAATTTTTCCAGCGTCTTTGGGGATGAGATGATAAAAATTTCTAAAAAAAACCCAGATGTTGTTGCGATTACTGCTGCTATGGTGGATGGAGTAGGTCTTACAAAATATAAAACCATCTTTCCAAAGAGGTGCTTTGATGTTGGTATTGCAGAAGAGCATGCTGTAACTATGGCTGCAGGCATGGCAAGTAGCGGCCTAAAGCCTGTGGTAGCTATTTATTCTACATTTTTACAAAGATCCTTCGACCAGATAATTCACGATGTAAGCCTTCAAAATCTTCCTGTGGTTTTTGCATTAGATAGGGGAGGTTTAGTAGGAGATGATGGAGAAACTCACCAGGGTATATATGATTTATCTTACTTATCTCTCATCCCAAATATGACTGTGCTCTCTCCAAAATGCATGGATGAACTTAGAAAGATGCTAGATTGGGCATTTAAGCAAGATACTCCTGTAGCTATAAGGTATCCAAGAGGAGGAGATAATAAAAAAGTTTATCTTTCATCGATTAAAGAAGTTGTATATGGAAAATGGGAAATATTATTTGATAGGGAAGAAAATAAAAAAGAAGATAAAAAAATTGCTGTAATTGCTGTAGGTAAGATGGTAGCACATGCTATACTTGCAAGAGAAGAGCTTTTAAAGAAAGAAATTTATCCAATTATAATAAATGGATGCTTTGTTAAACCAATAGATGAAAATATGTTAAATATGCTGATGGAAAGAGGATATAATATAGTTACTGTTGAGGATAATCTAATTCAAGGGGGATTTGGTTCTTCTATACTTGCCTATGTGTCTCATAAGAAGTATGATAAAAAGGTTTTAAATTTAGGATTTTATGATGTGTTTGTTGAGCATGGAAAGGTAGATATCTTGTATGATAAATATGGATTAAGTCCTGAAAAAATAGCAAATAGCATAGAAAGGTTTTTTATTTGATATGTCTGTAGATAAGTTTAGATTAGATATAATGCTTCTAAATAAGGGTATATTTTCTTCAAGAGAAAGAGCAAGAGCAGCCATAATGGCAGGAGAAGTATTTGTAAATGGGATTAGGAGCGATAAGTGTGGAACTATGGTTAAAGCAACAGATGATATAGTATTTGGTGGCAAAAAACTTCCCTATGTATCAAGGGGAGGGCTTAAACTTGAAAAAGCAATAAATGATTTCAATATTTTAATTTCTCATAAAATTTGCTTGGATATAGGGGCATCAACAGGTGGTTTTACTGATTGTATGTTGAAAAATGGTGCAAAAAAAGTATATGCTATTGATGTGGGATATGGTCAGCTTGCCTGGAGCTTAAGGTGCGATCCTAGAGTTTGTGTGATGGAGAAAACAAATATAAGAAATGTTTCAGAAGATGCTTTTTTAGAAAAAGCAGATTTTGCTTCTATAGATGTTTCCTTTATCTCTCTTAAAAAAGTAATACCAAAGACCATTCAGCTATTGCATGAAGATTTTGAAATTTTAGCTTTAGTGAAGCCTCAATTTGAGGCAGGGAGAGAAAATGTAGGCAAAAAGGGGATCATTAGAGATAAATCTATCCACAAGGATGTCTTATATGAATTTTATAACTTCATAAAGTCTTTGGGATTTTTTGTGAAAAATATGAGTTTTTCTCCTATAAAAGGACCAGAAGGAAATATAGAATTTTTGGTGCATATTGTTGATAAAAATATTGAAGATGAAATACATATTGGCTTTATTGATGAAATTGTAGAGAAAGCTCATGGTGAATTAAATGGATAATATAGCTATTAATGTGAATACATACAAACCTTTACATAAAGATGCTTTGATTAAAATAAGAGATGCTGTTTTAAAACTAAATAGTAAAGCCTTTATTTATGTATTTAAAGATGGTAAAGATATGGATGGGGATATATTAGATAGATGTGATTTGATGATTTCGGTAGGAGGAGATGGAACTTTATTAGGAACTGTAAGGGCTATGAAAGGAAAAGCTGTACCTGTATTAGGAATAAACATAGGTAACTTAGGTTTTTTAACATCTGGAGAAATAAGCGAAAGCTTTGATATTTTAAAGAGCATATTCCAAGGTATGTATAATATTGAAGAGAGGATCATATTAAAGTGCTGCTTAAATAATGATGATAGTACAATATATTATGCTTTAAATGATGTGGTAGTTTCAAAAAATATATTATCAGGAATAGTGAGATATGGAATAGAAGTAGATGATAAAATCTATACAAATTTTTATGGTGATGGTGTTGTTGTTTCGACTCCTACAGGATCTACCGCATATTCTCTGTCTGCAGGAGGACCTATTATAATTCCTACTCTTGATACTCTTTCGATCACTCCTATTTGTCCTCATACAATAGGACTTAGGACTCTCATTACAAAAGGAGATAGCAAGATAAGGATAAGTACTGATAATACAAAAGATGCGGCATATTTAACCATAGATGGACAAATATCAAAAGAAGTTGATTACAGAGATAAAATAATAATAGAGAAAGCAGATGCAACCTGTAAGCTTATAAAATTGACAAATCAGGATTATTTTAAAATTTTGCGTAAAAAAATTACCTATCGCAGTAAAGAAGGTGATATATGTGAAGATTAACAGGTTAAATAAAATATTGCAATTAATTGAGCAATATGAAATCAATACTCAGGATGATCTTGCATTAAAGCTTAAAGAAGCAGGCTATGAGGTAACTCAGGCTACTGTTTCAAGGGATATAAAAGAATTAAAGCTTATAAAAATATCTTCAGGAAATGGAAGCTATAAATATGCAACTATGGAAGATACAAAAGACAATGTTTATGGCGATAAAATGCTGGAGCTTTTTAAAAGCTCTGTTATAAATATGGAGCAGGTTTTTAATTTTGTGCTTGTAAAGACCACATCAGGTGCAGCATCTGCCGCTGCTCAATTTATAGATAATTTTGAATTTAATGGACTTGCAGGAACTATAGCAGGTGATGATACCATTTTTATTTTAACAAGAGGAAATGATTATGCTGAAAACATACTTAAGAAGCTATATGAGTTAACTAAGGGGTAGTGAATATGCTTCAATTAAATATAAAAAATTTTGCTTTGATTGAAAATTTATCTATAGATTTTTCAGAAGGTTTTCATGTTTTTACAGGAGAGACAGGGGCAGGCAAATCCATCTTAATCGATGCAATTTCTTATCTGCTTGGAGCAAAATTTTCTAAAGATAATGTACGATATGGTGAAGATAAGATAGTTGTTGAAGGGATATTTGCTATAGACTCCGATTCTACAAAGAGAATACTCATAGAAAATGATATTGATTTTGAGGATACCCTCATAATTTATAGAGAAACTCTTAAAAATGGAAAGAGCATAATCAAAGTAAACGGAAAAGCAATTATAGCTTCTTTATTAAAAAAAATAACATCTACACTTATAAATATACATGGACAAAATGAAAATCAAAATCTTCTGCAAGAATCTATGCATATTGAATATCTGGATTATTTTGGTGCACATTATTATAAGGATGAGCTTAAAGAGTATAAGGATATATATGTAAAATATATGGATATGGAAGAGGAATTTAATAGATTAAATAGTAAGAATATAAAAGGTGGAAATAAGCTAGATTATATAAAATATCAATTAGATGATATAACAAGTTCAAACTTAAAAGCAGGAGAAGAAGAGGAGCTTGAAGAGAGATATAATGTTTTAAATAATTCTGAAAAGATAATAAATACATTATCAGATATACTAGAAGATCTAGATGGTGAGGATGATAAGAGAAGCATATCTTACAGGATTAAGCATGTGGTTAGAGAGTTAGGCTCCATAAATAAATATATCAATGTAGAATCTATAATGAACTGTCTTGACGATTTTTATTATGGTTTAAAGGACAATGCTTTAGAGATAAGAAATATTTTAGAGGATACAAGTTTTGACCCTTTTGAACTTGAAAAGATAAATTCAAGGCTATATGATATCGCTCTTCTAAAGAAAAAGTATGGTGATAGCATAGCGCAGATATTGCAGTATAAAGAAAACATTGAAAAAGAGTGGGAAGAGCTTATTCACCTTGATGAGCTATTAGAGGATATAAAAAATAAGAGAAAATTATTGCAAGATGAACTTATAAATAAATCATATAAATTGCATGAAAAAAGGGTAGAGATATCTAAAAATTTAGATGAGAAGATTATGAATGAATTATCCTATATTGGAATGGAAAAAGCAAAATTTAAGGTAAATGTGGAGCTTGATAAATTAAATGATAAGGGAATGGATAGGGTATCATTCTTAATATCTGCAAATCCTGGAGAGCCTCTTAAGAATTTAGATAAAGTAGCATCTGGAGGAGAGCTTTCAAGAGTTATGCTGGCTTTAAAGACCATTTTTATAGATAAAGAGGATATACCATCTGTGATATTTGATGAAATAGATACAGGTGTAAGTGGGAGGATTGCAGAGAGCATAGGAGAAAAATTATATACTCTCTCTAAAGGTCATCAGGTTTTTTGCGTTACTCATTTACCACAGATAGCATCTTTTTCAGATGTGCATTACCATATTAAAAAGGAAATCATAAATGATAAAACGTTTACTAGAGTTTTAAAATTGAATGAAGAAGAAAAAGTGGAAGAGATTGCAAGGATGATCTCAGGAAAGAATATCACAAAGACATCTCTTAATAATTCAAAGGAAATTATCATACTTTCATCAAAGAAAAAATTAAATTTATGATTAAAATATTGTAATAAAATAAAATATTAGGGAAGAATAAAGTAGTATGGCATATATTACTTTATTTTTTATTTTTACAAAAGCTGGAGGAATTATATGAAAAAATTTTTTTTTATATCAGTATTAGCCTTAACCTGCCTTTTTATATCGAGCATTGATTTTAAAGTTGCATTCGCTATTGAGGCTAAATATGAAAAAACGTTAAATATATCTAAAAATAGCAGTAATTTAAAACATATAAAAAATATGGATTTAATAGATGGAAAAGATTATGAAATGTCCTTTTTAAGAAAAGAAGATATAATAGAGAGCAACATCAAATTGATCCCATTAGGAATACCAGTAGGGCTTAAGATCAACACAAGAGGGGTTATAGTGGTTGCTATGTCAGATATAAACACATTAGAAAATGTAAAGATGAGCCCTGCAGTTTCTGCAGGTTTACAGATAGGGGATGTAATAACCCATGTAAATAATATAGAAATAAATACAGGCGAAGAGATGAGCTATTATATAAATAGTTTTAATGGAAATAAGGTGGAATTGACCATCAATAGAAATGGAGCTAGGATGATGTTAGGAGTGACTCCAGTACAAAGTTCAAAAGATTTAAAATATAAGATTGGGCTTTGGGTGAGAGATTATACTGCAGGAGTAGGAATGATGACTTTTGTACACAAGGATACCAAAGTTTTCGGAGCACTTGGGCATCCAATTGCTGATGTTGACACAAATCAGGTCATTGATGTTCTAAGAGGTGATATAGTTGAAGCATCTATAGTAAGTATAAGAAAAGGTATAAAAGGTTATGCAGGAGAATTAAAAGGTATTTTTGCTGATGATAAAATAGTTGGTAAAATTGATAAAAATACAAAGTTTGGAGTATTTGGACTTATAAACAATGAAAATGAAATACTAAATAGAAAAGAATTTCCAATAGCTTTTAAAGAAGAAATAGAAGAAGGTCCTGCTAAAATAATAGCAACTATAGAGGGAAAGGAACCAAGAGAATATATTATAAATATTGAAAAACTACTAGACCCCTCAGATGGTTCAGGTAAGAGCATGTTAATACGCATAACAGATCAAGAATTACTTAGTAAAACTGATGGTATAGTCCAAGGCATGAGTGGCAGTCCGATTATACAGAATGGGAAAATAGTAGGTGCAGTGACTCATGTGCTTTTAAATAAGCCTGAAGTTGGGTATGGAATTTATATTGAATCCATGCTAATAGAATCCGACATAATTAAAAAATATATTTACTAAAAAAATATTTACATTTAATCTTGATTGCAGTAATATTTTAATAAGGGGATAGAAGGATTTAAAATGTTATTGTCGAATAACTATAAAATGAGGTTTATATTTGGTATAGTTTTGGAGGGGAAATTCATGAATGAAAATAAGATAACTGTGGTTATTGCGGATGATAATAAAGAGTTTTGCAATATATTAAATGATTGTTTATTTAGTCAGAAAGAAATTGTAGTAGTTGGAATAGCTAAAGATGGTATAGAGGCCATCGAATTAATAAAGGAGAAAAAGCCTAATCTTGTGATATTAGATATTATTATGCCACATCTTGATGGACTTGGAGTTTTAGAGAGATTATATAATATGGATATAAATCCCATGCCAAAAATTATAGTGCTTTCAGCTGTAGGACAGGACAAAATAACTCAAAGAGTAATAAATATGGGCGCAGATTATTATGTAGTAAAACCATTTGATATGGATATTTTATCACGAAGAATAAGAGAAATGTTCAATGTTGTTGAAACTAGTGATGATAAATCAACAAAATCCTCCATATTTACACCTAGGATATTTCAAGATAGATTTATTCAAAAACCTTCTGAACCTGGGGATCTAGAGACAGAAATAACAAGTATAATACATGAAATAGGTGTTCCTGCTCATATTAAAGGATATGTATACATCAGAGAGGCTATTGGTATGGTAGTTAAAGATATGGAATTATTATCTGCAGTTACAAAAGAGCTTTATCCTTCTATCGCAAAAAAATATAATACCACAGCAAGCAGAGTAGAAAGAGCTATAAGACATGCAATTGAAGTTGCATGGAGTAGGGGACAAGTTGATACTATATATAAATTATTTGGATATACTATAAACAATAACAAAGGAAAACCTACTAATTCTGAATTTATTGCAATGGTTGCAGATAAACTTAGACTAAAACAAAAAGGAGTTAGTTAGTAAAAATAATTTTGGAAATAACTTACCTCTTAATAAGAGGGGTTGTTTTATATATATTCTCCCTTTTAAGTGTTCTTAATTTTTATGTTAATTTTTATTTGAATTAAGTATTCAAAAACAAGATGCAAATTGAGTGTTTTGATTGCATATGCAATCGACCAAGTTAGCATCTTTTTTTTTTAAAAAAATTTACATTTTAACAGCAATTTTTATAATTAAAGTAAATTTGGTTATACTAACACAGAGGCAAAACAAGAAATTTATTATTGAGGGGAAATCTAGGTTTATGAAAAAAAGATTATATATTTATATAATTTTAATTATATTTGTTATATTTTTTATATTTTATAAATTTAAAACACAAGAAGCTGTGACTACATCAAATTATGTAAATGTAGTAAATATAGCAAATCAGTGTGCTATCATTGCTGATGGTACAGGCAATACACATAATTTAAATGATGGCGATAGTAAAACATGGTGGTGTTCAAACAATAAAGATTGGCCTGCTGCTATAACAGTGGCATTTCCAACGAGAGGTAAAAAGGTAGAGAGATTTGTCTTAAAGTTTTTAGAAGAAGATGCTTATACTGAAAGATCTGTGGATATAGATGTAGAATTTTACATAGATAAAAAAAATAATGAGTCTATTAAAAAGGACGATTTTAAATTTTATAAAAATGATTTTGTCTATGATTTTTCTATACCCTTACAGATTGTTAAAATTAAGATAATTTTAAGCGATCCTAAGGATTCAGGTAGGTTAGCTGGATTTTGGCCAGCAATGCAGGAAATTGAGGTATATTCAAAGGACATAGAAGAGAATGCCATGAATATGGCACCTAAATTTAAAATAGTTACTGCAAATAATAAACCTGATGCAAATAATAAACTTGTAGATAATAAGCCTCAGACCATATGGGATGCTGGCAGTAACACCTGGCCTTCAGTTTTAACTTTTGATACGCCTGATGACTTGACTAAAGTTTATAAAGTTGTGATTAAATTTGAAAAACAAAAACCAAATTGGTCTATGAATGTAGATCTATTATATTCTATGAAAGATTCGCAAGATAACTATATTTTAGCACGAAGTCAAAAAGATCAGAATTTTAACAAAGATTTCGTTTATAGATTTTCTGAGCCCATAAATTTAGCAAGATTGCGCATTGAATTATCAAATCCAAAAAATAAGGATGGACCTGTTACATTTTGGCCAGGACTTGCTGAAGTTCAGATATGGGGCAGCAATAATCCTATAAAAATACAAGTATCGATAGAAGATTGAAAAATTTTATTTAGTTAAAAAAATATTTATTATTGAAACTTAATAACTAATTAGCTATCATTAAATAGGAAATATTAAAATGGAGGACAGAGTATTGAAAAAAACATCTTTATATGAAACACATATTAAATATGGTGGTAAAATTGTAGATTATTCAGGGTGGTTTTTACCTGTACAATATGAAGGATTAATTGCTGAACACGAAGCTGTAAGAAATAAAGCTGGATTATTCGATGTCTCTCATATGGGAGAAGTCAAAGTTTTAGGTGAAGATGCTGAAAGCTATCTTCAAAATTTATTGACCAATGATATTTCTAAAATGGAAGATAACCAAGTGCTTTATACTTTTATGTGCTATGAAAATGGGGGTGTAGTAGATGATTTATTGGTATATAAATACAGCAAAAAGGATTATCTTTTAGTTATAAATGCTGCTAATACTGATAAGGATTTTGCTTGGATGAATGAGCATTGCAAAGGTTATGATGTAAAGCTTACTAATATATCATCTGATGTTTCTGAGGTTGCTATTCAAGGACCAAAAGCTCAAGAAATTCTCCAAAAGCTTACAAAAGAAGATTTAAATAGCATCAAATTTTTCTACTTTAAAGATAATATAGATATAGCAGGTATACCTTGTATCGTTTCAAGAACAGGATATACTGGTGAAGATGGATTTGAAATATACTGTGCAAACGATGCTATAGAAAAAATATGGGAAAAAATTATGCAAGTCGGCATGGATTTAGGAATAAAACCTTGTGGACTTGGATGCCGTGATACCCTAAGATTTGAAGCTTTGCTCCCTCTTTATGGAAATGAGCTTGGACCTGATATAACACCTCTTGAAGCTGGACTTGGTTTTTTTGTAAAATTAGATAAAGAAGATTATATTGGAAAAAGCATTCATAAAAAACAAAAAGAAGAAGGCTTAAAGAGGAAGATAGTTGCATTTGAGATGATAGATAACGGAATACCAAGGCATGAATATGAAGTATTAAGTGGTGAAGAAAAAGTTGGGTATGTGACAACAGGATATGCGTCTCCTACTTTAGGTAAGAAAATAGGTCTTGCTTTAGTTGACATTAATCATTCAGAAATAGGAAATGAGCTTTATATTCAAATAAGAAATAAAAAATATAGAGCTAAAATTGTTAAAAAACAATTTTATACAAAACAAACAAAACAAATAAATAAATAAAGGAGTTTGTAAGATTATGAAAACATTAAAAGAATTGTTATATTCAGATGACCATGAATGGGTAAGAATTGAAGGAGATAAAGCCTATATAGGAGTTTCTGATGAAGCACAACATGCTATGGGAGAAATAGTGTTTGTGGATTTACCAAGGGTTGATGATGAATTTAAACAAGGGGATATATTCACAGCAATTGAATCTGTTAAAGCAGCTTTTGACTGCATGATACCTGTTTCAGGAAAAGTTATAGAAGTCAATGAAGAGCTTTCAGATCATCCTGAAAATATAAACAATGACCCATATGGAAGCTGGATTATCGTAGTTGAAATGTCAGATAAATCTGATCTTGACAAATTGATGAATGAAGAGCAATTTATAGAATTCTGCAAAAAAGAGGAAGCATAAAATAATTATAAAATTAAAGAAAGGAAAAAGCTACTTTGAAGTAGTAAGGTTGATCTATGCATAGATATATCCCTAGTACACAAAATGACATAGATGAAATGTTAAAGAGTATAGGTTTAAATAGTGTTGAGGATCTGTTTTGTGATATACCAAAGGAATTGAGGCTAAATAGGAATCTTAATATAGGGGAGCCCATGTCTGAGATGGAAGTATCAGAATATATGATAGGTCTTTCAAAGATGAATAAGAGCACTGAAGATCTTGTTTGTTTCTTGGGTGCAGGGGCATATGACCATTATATCCCATCTGTTGTAGGGCATCTTGGGTTAAGATCTGAATTTTTAACTGCATATACACCTTATCAGCCTGAGATAAGTCAAGGAACTCTCCAAGCTATTTTTGAATATCAGACTTTAATTTGCAATTTAACAGGAATGGATGTAACCAATGCTTCTATGTATGATGGAGAGACAGCCTGTGCTGAAGCTGCTCTAATGGCTGTAGAAAATACGAGAAGAGATAAAATATTGATATCAAAATCTGTACGTCCTGAAGTTAGAAAAGTTGTTCTTAATTATATGAATGTGAGAGATATCGAAGTTGTAGAAATAGATATTAAGGATGGAGTTACTGATTTAGATAGTTTAAATTCAATGCTAGATAAAAATATAGCTGGAGTTATAATTCAATCTCCTAACTTCTTTGGAATAATTGAAGACTTAGCACCTGTTGAAAAAACTGTACATGATAATAAATCCATGGTTATACAATACACTGACCCTATTTCTCTTGCTGTCTTAAAAAGTCCGCGCGAGTGGAATGTAGACATAGTAGTTGGTGAAGCTCAATGCCTTGGAAATTCACTCTATTTTGGAGGACCATATTTAGGATTTTTAGCCACAACATCAAAGCTTGCAAGGAAGATGCCAGGAAGGATAGTTGGGCAAACTGAGGATGTGGATGGTAAGAGGGGATTTGTTTTAACCCTCCAAGCAAGAGAACAACATATAAGGAGATATAAAGCAACTTCAAACATATGTTCAAATGAAGGTGTAGTTGCGCTTATGGCATCCATATATATGGTTACCCTTGGAAAAGAAGGTCTTAAAGAAGTTGCAAAGCAATGTATACAAAAATCTCATTATGCTATGAAACAATTGACTAAAGATTCAAAATATAAATTGACATTTAACAAGCCTTTCTTTAAAGAATTTGCAATCACAAGCTCCATAGATAGCGAAAAAGTTAATAAAGAATTGCTTGAAAATGGCATTTTAGGAGGATATCTTCTTTCAAAGGATTATGAAGATTTAAATAACTCCATTTTATTTTGTGTAACTGAAAAGAGGACTAAAAAAGAGATAGATGGATTAGTAAGTGCAATGGAGGTGATTTCATGAAAAATTATGATAAACTGATCTTTGAAATATCAAAGAAGGGAAGGGTTGCTTATTCACTTCCTAAATGCGATGTGGATGAGGTATCTATAGAAGACATGATTCCAAATGACTTTTTGAGAAAAGATGAGCTAGATTTTCCTGAAGTTTCTGAAGTTGATGTCATCCGCCATTATACTAATCTTTCCACTAAAAATCATGGAGTGGATACAGGTTTTTATCCTCTAGGTTCATGCACTATGAAGTACAATCCTAAGATAAACGAGGATATAGCATCTCTTTCAGGCTTTGCTAAGATACATCCATATCAGCCTGAGGATACAGTACAAGGTGCGCTTAAACTCATGTATGAGCTTGAACAAGATCTTTCAGAAATTTCAGGCATGTCAAGGGTTACCCTTCAACCAGCTGCAGGAGCTCATGGTGAGATGACTGGACTTATGGTGATACGTGCATATCATGAGAGCAGGAATGATGCAAAGAGGAAGAAGATATTAGTTCCTGATTCAGCTCACGGCACAAATCCAGCTAGTGCTGCAGTTGCAGGATTTAGCATAGTTGAAATAAAATCTAATTCTCAAGGTATAGTGGATATTGAAAGCCTTAAGGAAGCTTTAGATGATGAAGTTGCAGGACTTATGCTTACAAACCCAAATACTTTAGGGTTATTTGAAAAGACTATTTATGATATTGCAAAATTGGTTCACGATGCAGGAGGGCTTCTTTATTATGATGGAGCTAATATGAATGCTATAATGAGCAAAGTTAGACCTCACGATATGGGGTTTGATGTAATTCACTTTAATCTGCATAAGACATTTTCAACACCTCATGGCGGTGGAGGTCCTGGATCAGGCCCTGTAGGTGTTAGAGAGGATTTAGTGAAGTTTTTGCCTGTTCCTATGGTAAATAAAAAGGAAGATAAATTTTTCTTGGATTATGATTATCCTGAATCGATAGGTAAGATAAAAGGATTTTATGGTCATTTTGGAATTATGGTGAGAGCTTTAAGTTATATTAAAACCATGGGAGCATCTGGTCTTAAAGAAGCATCAGAGATTGCAGTTTTAAACGCCAATTATTTAATGCACAATTTAAAAGAATACTATAATCTACCTGTTGATACAGTATGTAAGCATGAGTTTGTCCTTGGAGGATTAAAGGATCATGCAGTTACAACCTTAGATGTTGCAAAATCTCTTTTAGATTATGGATATCATCCTCCAACTGTTTATTTTCCTCTTATCATAAATGAAGCTATAATGGTTGAGCCTACAGAAACAGAGAGCAAGGAGACATTAGATGGTTTTGTAGAGGTTATGAACAAAATTGCAAAAGAAGCAAAAGAAAACCCTGATAAATTAAAGAATGCTCCATATACTACTCCTGTAAGGCGACTTAATGAAGTAAAAGCCGCAAAAGAGCTGGTTTTAAAGCATAAAAAATAATGATTAAA
>JAVBPQ010000068.1:0-14122 GCA_031549525.1 Clostridiaceae bacterium
ATGTTATCAATAAACTTATTGGTGAAAAGGTTCAGTTATTTGATGATCTTGTTGCTGTTAATGCAAACTCTTTTGTCAGTATCAAAACTAATGGGGATATTGCGGCTTAAATCTTGGTAAATATTTTTGTTCGTTAGTATAAAAAGATCTAAAGAGCTTAATTAAACTCTTTAGATCTTTTTTCTACCTACCTTAAGCAAGGCCTCTTTTACTAATTTATGATTCTTTTCCATGCCAAATTGGAGAAGGGCTCTTTGCATAGATTTTTCCTTTTCTGAAGGAATATATATGCTTTTGGACGTCAAGGGATTTATTTTTGTGTAATACATACATGTAGATAAGCTTCCAGGGGTTGGGTAAAAGTCTTGAACCTGCTCTAGGTTATATTTCATAGATTTTATAAACTCTGCAAGGTCTAAGGCATCCTTTAGGGTGGACCCTGGATGGCTAGACATTAAATATGGCACTAAATATTGTTTTTGATTTAGTTCTTTGTTTATTTCCTGATATTTTTTTGAGAATTTATCATAAACTTCTTTTTGAGGCTTTCCCATAGCCTTTAATACATTAGGTGAGATATGCTCAGGAGCAACTTTTAATTGACCGCTTATATGATATTTGCAAAGCTCTTTAAAAAAAGAATCATCTTTATCGTAGATTAAATAATCATATCTTATACCTGATCTTATAAATACCTTCTTTACTTTAGGTATTTTTCTTAATTTTCGCAGGATGTTTAAATATTCCTTATGATCTACTATTAGATTTTTGCATGGAGTAGGGCTTAAGCAATTTTTATTTTTACACATTCCTTTTGTATCTTGAAATTTGCAGGATTTATTTCTAAAATTTGCAGTAGGGCCTCCCACATCGTGTATATATCCTTTAAAATCATCTAATTCTGTAAGAAGAATAGCTTCATCTATTATAGATTTTTCACTTCTATTTTGAATCGTCCTCCCTTGATGAAAGGTTATAGCACAGAATGAACAAGAACCAAAGCATCCTCTGTGATCTACTATAGAAAATTTGACTTCTTTTATAGCAGGAATCCCTCCCATTGGTTCATAAATAGGATGGTAGTCTCTCTTAAAAGGGATGTCGTATATTTTATCCATTTCTTTTTGCGTTAAAGGAATTTGAGGAGGGTTTTGAACTATAAATCTATCCCCATGCTTTTGAATTAGACCCTTTCCATTTATGGGATCTTGTTCTCTATATTGAAGCATAAAGGTATCAGCATAGGTTTTTTTGCTTAGTATACATTCTTCATAGGAAGGTATGGTAATATGATCTTTAAACTCTTCTGTAGCTGAAGCTATAAATGATGTGCCTCTTATAGAATTTATTGATTTTATATCTTTTCCTTCTTTTAGCATTTTTGCAATCTGAATTATGGTCTTTTCACCCATGCCATATACTAAAAGGTCTGCTTTTGAATCTAGGAGTATGCTCCTTCTCACTTTATCATCCCAATAATCATAGTGGGCAAACCTCCTTAAGCTTGCTTCTATCCCTCCTATTATTATTGGTATGTTTTTAAAGTTTTCACGTATTTTATTGCAGTAGACTATGACAGCTCTATCAGGTCTTAGATTTATTTTTTTTCCAGGTGAAAAGAGGTCCTCTTTTCTTCTTGCTTTAGATACAAAATAGTGATTTACCATAGAATCGATGTTTCCAGAGGATACTAAAAATCCAAGCCTTGGAGCATTTAACTTTTTAAAGTCATAATTTTTGGTCCAATCTGGCTGAGCTATTATTCCTATCTTATATCCTTCATTTTCAAGGACTCTCCCAATTAGAGAAGTTCCAAAAGAAGGGTGATCTACATAAGCATCACCAGTCACTATTATAAAGTCCAATTCACGAACATTCATCTTCTTTAAATCTAAAGGGGATATTGGTAAAAAGTGTTTTGCAATTTTCATAACGATTTCCTTTTTATAATTAAAGTATCTATGATGATTTTAACATAGTAGCATATTTTTTAAAATAAGAAAGAAAAAGATTATCTTGATAAGTTCACAACTTTAATTCATAATACTTGAAAATAAAATACAAAATCAGTATAATTATCAATAAATAAAGCTGTGGGTTTAAATACCCTATGGTATATTAGAAATGTGAGGTGTTCTTATGAAAATATTAATGCTCGTGGGAGATTTTACAGAAGACTATGAAGTTATGGTACCTTTTCAGGCATTAAACATGATAGGTATAGAAGTGGACGCTGTATGTCCAAATAAGCGTTCAGGGGATTTCATAAAGACGGCTATTCATGATTTTGAAGGATTTCAGACATATACTGAAAAGGTAGGACATAATTTTGCTATCAACAAGGATTTTGATGCAATTTCTTTAAAAGATTATTCAGGACTATTTATAACTGGAGGAAGGGCTCCTGAATATCTTAGGCTAAACGAAGAGATATTAAACATAACAAAATATTTCATGAATGAAAACCTGCCTGTAGCTGCTATTTGCCATGGAATACAAATTTTAACTGCGGCTGATACGGTAAAAGGGCGCAAGTTAACAGCTTATCCAGCAGTAGGACCAGAAATTACACTAGCTGGCGGTGAATATATGAATATAGATGCTGATAAAGCTTATGTAGATGGAAATCTCATAACTTCACCTGCATGGCCTGGAAATCCTGCTATAGTGAGAGAATTTATAAAAGTCTTAGGTGTAAAAATACCAAATATTTAAAAACATTATAACCATACTCATATGAAATCCCAACCAGAAGAATTAAACTGGAAGGGATTTTTTTGTAAATTAGGGTTAACTTGCATTTGTCTAAATTTATATAAAATTCATAAAGAGAGTGGATTATATGAGAAAAATTTCGTTTATAATTTTGTTTATATTTACTATGGTTTTTTTAGGATCTTGTGAAAAAGAGAAGCCTGAAGAGATTACATCAAAGAAAAATATCGTAATTGGATATAGTCAAATTGGAGCAGAGAGCTCCTGGCGCAGTTGTAGCACTAAATCCATACTTTCTTGTGCTAAAGATGCGAAAATACAAGTTATGTTTGATGATGCAGAACAGAAGCAGGATAATCAAATAAAGGCTATAAGATCTTTTATTGCATACCAGGTAGATGTTATAGTCCTTTCTCCTATGACGGAAAGTGGATGGGAAAATGTATTGATGGAGGCAAAGGTGGCTAATATTCCTGTTATTTTGACAGATAGGTCGATTGAAATTGATGACACGGATCTTTTTGCCTGTTATATTGGTTCTGATTTTATAGAAGAAGGAAGGGTAGCCTCTCAATTTTTATTGAATAAATTTGCAAAGGAGAAGGTAATAAAACAAGGTGCTAAGAAAGATACAGAGGATATAAACATAGTTGAGCTTTCAGGAGTTGAAAATTCAACTCCTGCTATTGGCCGCTCTGCAGGTTTTAAAGAAGGCATTAAAAAGGATAGTAGATTTAAGATCATACATACTGAAAGCGGAAAATTTATAAGATCAAGAGGAAAAGAAATAGTAAAAAAGCTTTTAGATGAAAATTTAGATATAGATGTTTTATTTTCTCATAACGATGCAATGACTATTGGTGCTGTAGAAGCTATGGAGGAAAAAGGGATAAGACCAGGAAAGGATATAGTCATCATATCCTTTGATGGAGAGCAGGAAGCTATTGATATGCTCATGAATAAGAAGGTTAATTGTGTAGTTGAATGTACTCCTTATCTTGGAAATTCTGTTATTGAAGCTGTTAATAAGCTTGTCTTAAAGGAAGAAGTGTCTAAATACATTTATAGCAGAGAAAGAGCTTTTAACGAATATGATAGAGATTTAAAGACCATTGGACCAAGGGGGTATTAGCATGGTCAACATAAAACCAAAAAGAATTTATGGGCTTTTAGAGAGTACAAGCTCTATTAAATCAAGAATAATAATTTCATATGCTGTTATTACTTTTCTTATGCTGATTCCCTTAGGAATGGTATCATATAACTCTATAGGTTTGTCGAGGCAGTATAATAAGATCATCTATAATGTAAATTATGCTACCACTTTAAATAAAAAGATAAAATCTGATGTAGGAAATTTAGCATGGGATATAATGGCTGGAAAAACTACATTTGAAAAATCCAATCCTTATAAAGTCATAGATGAGATAAATAACAGCCTTGAATTTCTTAGGCAAAATGCAAGCTCAGTAGAAAACAAAAGGACTATGGAAATAGCCCTTCGTACAATGAAGACTTTGAGTATGTATGTAGATAAGCTAAAGCAGCAGATAAATGATAATGCACCTGTAGACCAAAATGAGCAGATTGTAGAAGAGATAAGGAGAGTTACTTCTACGCTTTATGAGTTTGAACAGGATTTTATTATGATGGAGATAGTCAATGCATCTTTTGTAAATGAAAGCATACAATCTACTCAAAATCTTTTTTTTATAGCAGCAATTTTAAGCCTTATGTTGGTGGTAGTTTTTGCGTTTGTAACCATATCTTCTCTTATGGAAGCGATAAGACAACCTATTCTTAAATTAGAGAATTTTGCAGAAACCGTTGCTCAAGGGAATTTTTATGAGAAAGTGGAACTTCCTAAGGTAAAGGAGCTTACAGGATTAACCTCATCTTTAAATACCATGTCAATAAAGCTTGAAAAATTAATTCATGATAGCATTGAAGATGAGCAAAATTTAAAAAAGGCAGAGATTAAAACACTCCAAGCTCAAATCACTCCTCACTTTTTATACAATACTTTAGATACCATTGTCTGGCTTGCTGAAGATAAAAAGTTTAAAGAAGTTATAGATATTACAAGAGCCTTTTCAATGTATTTTAGAATATCACTTAGCAAAGGAGATGATTGGATTCCGATATCAAAAGAGATCTCTCATGCTAAAAATTATTTGACTATACAAAAAATAAGATATAGGGATATTTTAAACTATACTATTGAAGCTGATGAGGATATAATGGATAAAATGATTTTAAAATTGCTTCTGCAGCCTCTAATAGAAAATGCCATTTATCATGGAGTTAAAAGAAAGCGGGAAACTGGTCATGTTTTAGTGAGGGTTAAGAAGAATGAGAATTTTATACGCTTTGAGATAACAGATACTGGAAAAGGCATGCTAGATTCTGAAATAGAAGAGGTCTATAAAAATCTTTTAAATCCACCAAATGATAAGGAAGGAGGATATGGTCTTTATAATGTTAATCAAAGGTTAATTTTATACTATGGTGAGATGTGCTCACTAAAGATAAAGTCAAAATTAAATATAGGCACTACTGTTTATTTTGATATACCTAAAGGGGTGTGAAGGTTTGTATAATGTTTTTCTTGTAGAAGATGAGGTTGTGGTAAGAGAAGGTATAAGAAACAGCATAGATTGGAGCAAAACTGAATTTAATTTATGCAAAGAAGCACCAGATGGAGAGATAGCCCTTTCAGAAATAAAAGAAGTTAAACCAGATATTTTAATAACAGATATAAAGATGCCTTTTATGAATGGACTTGTTTTATCTAAAATTCTAAAGAAGACAATGCCTTGGATTAAAATAATAATTTTAACTGGATATGATGAGTTCGATTTTGCAAAGGAAGCAATCTCCATTGGAGTGGATGAATACCTTATAAAGCCTGTGGATTCTGTGGAGCTTCTTTTAACTTTAAATAAGGTTGCGCAAGTTATAAAAGATGAGAGGGAAAAGAGCCTTAATGTAGAGCAACTTAAGGTTGAAATGGCATCAATAAATTATATTAAAAGGGAATATATCTTAAATAATTTGATGCTAGGGATGGCAAATACAGAAGAAGTTTTAACCTATGCAAAGGAAAATAAAATAGAATTATTAGCAAAATATTATCTTGTTATGATAATATTTTTAGAAGTTGAAAACTATAATTATAAGGAATATTTAAAAGCGTTAAACTGTGCAAAGTTTATCATTGGCAATGATGATAATAGCATTTTATTTTCTTCTGGAAATGATAAAAATATCATCTTATTTAAAAATTTCCATAAAAAATCTATGGAAGAGCATGTTTTTAAAGCTGCAAATACCATAAAGTATGAGGTTGAAAATCAAACTGAATGTTATGTATCCATTGCTATTGGAGATATTGTAGAGAAGATTCAGGAGGTTTCTTCTTCATATAAAAGCGCTGATAAAACCTTAAAATATATATTGACCTTTAATAGAAGAAAGATAATGTGCTTTCGAGATATTTATGAGAAAAGTTCACTTGAGAACAATGCTTTTGATAATTCTGTTATTGATAAGATTAAATATGCTGAAAAATCCGATATACATAAAATCGTAGAGGAATGCTTAAACCTTTTAGGAGAATCTGAAAATTCTTCTATGCTTCATAGATATCATGTACTTATGAATGTCATAAGCTTTTGCTCAAAGATGATAACATCCTTAGAAGGTGACCCAAACGAGATATTGGAAGAAGAGATAAAAAAAGCGATCTTGATCTCGTGGGAATGTGAAGATAGGGAATCCTTTGGAAATGTTTTAAGATGTATTTTAACAAAGACCTTAGATTTTAAGGATTCACAAAGCGGATTAAAATATGGAAATTTGATTAAAAAGGCCAGAGATTATATTGAAGAGCATTTTGGTCATGAAGATATATCCCTTAAATTTGTTGCAGATTATGTAGGGCTAAGTCCAAATCATTTTAGCAGCATTTTTTCCCAAGAGATGGGCGAAACTTTTATTGAATATTTGACAAATGTAAGGGTAAATAAAGCAAAAGATATGCTTATAAATACCAATAAGAAGCTCTCTGATATAGCTTATAGCGTAGGTTATAGTGAATCCCATTATTTTAGCGCAATATTTAAAAAATATTGTAAGATCACTCCTAGAGAATATAGGAGAAAAAACAAAAAATTATCATAAGAAATTGTTAATTTAATACTTACTGTAAAATAAAATAATTCTTACTAAAATATTACGGTAAGTATCAATATTTTAATCTTTAAATTGTTAATCTATACTTAAATTAAAATCCTATTAAGGTTTAAGTGTGGAGGTTAATATGAAAAAAGTTTTATCTATTTTAATGACTTGTGTAATGGTTTTTGGGTTTTGCGCATGTGGAGGAGATAGCACATCGAGCAATACTACAGTAGCTCCTGCAGATACCACAGCAGTTCCTGCAGATACTACAGCAGCTACTGCAGATACTACAACGGCTTCTGCAGATACTACAATAGCTCCTGCAGATACCACCGCAAGTGATACTAGCAATGGCAAATTAGTAGTTGGTTTTGCACAAATTGGACAAGAGAGCGGATGGAGAGATGCAGAAACCAATTCAATTAAAGATACTGCTAAGGAATTAGACGTGGATTTGACTTTTTCTGATGCTCAGCAAAAACAAGAAAATCAAATAAAGGCAATAAGAACATTTATTGAAAAGAAAGTGGATGTTATAGGTGTTGCACCTGTAGTTGAAACTGGATGGGAAACAGTGTTTAAAGAAGCAAAGGATGCAGGGATTCCTATTGTTTTAGTAGATAGGATGGCAGATGTTTCAGACGACATGTATGCAACATTTATAGGTTCTGATTTTATCGAAGAAGGAAAAAATGCTTGTAAGGAAATGGCTACACTTTTAAACAGTGAAGGAAATATAGTTGAACTTCAAGGTACCGTTGGAGCGTCAGCTGCTACAGATCGTATGGCGGGTTTTGGAGAAGAATTAAAGAATTATCCTAATATGAAAATAGTTGCTTCTCAAACTGGAGATTTCACTCGTGCTAAAGGTAAGGAAGTAATGGAGAGCTTTTTAAAGTCCTACACTGATATAAAAGGGCTTTATGCTCATAATGATGATATGGCATTAGGTGCTATTGAAGCTATAAAGGATGCAGGATTAAAACCAGGCGAGGATATTAAAATAGTATCAATAGATGGAGTTGGAGATATATTCCAAGCTATGGTAGATGGAGAAACAAATGTTACTGTAGAGTGCAATCCTCTTTTAGGACCTCAATTCTTCAAAGTTTGCCAAGATTTAAAGGATGGAAAACAAGTTGAAAAATGGGTAAAATCTGAAGAAGGTATCTACAGAAGTGATACAGCAGCAGAGGATATTACAACTAGAAAATATTAAAAGTAGAAAATATTAAATATTTTAAGGCGACTTATCAGGCATTTATGGTGAGCTGGGAGCCGCCTTTTTATAATATAAAGAGGGAGGTTAAATTGTGGATGAAGACAATGTAATACTTAAAGCAGAAAATATTCATAAGTCTTTTCCTGGGGTTTATGCGCTTTCTGGAGTGAATTTTTACTTAAGAAAAGGTGAGATACACGCTCTTTTAGGAGAAAATGGAGCAGGAAAATCTACCTTGATTAAGGTTATAACAGGAGTGCATCCTTTTAATAAGGGGCAAATCCTGTTTGATAAAGAAGATTTTAATCCAAAGTCACCTCAAAATGCACAAGATATGGGAATAAGTACCGTATATCAAGAAGTAAATCTTTGTCCTAATCTATCAATTGCTGAAAATATTTTTATAGGAAGAATGAGCAGTAAAAAAAAGTTATTTTTTAACTTCGTCAATTGGAAGGAAATGAATAAAAATGCTACAGAACTGCTTAAGCAATTAGATGTGGATATAGATGTGACAAAGACTCTTGATAACTATTCAGTAGCTATACAACAGATGGTTGCAATTGCAAGATCGATAAGCATATCAGCAAAAGTCCTCATTTTAGATGAACCTACATCTAGCTTAAATCAAATGGAAGTCAAAAAGTTATTTAAGATCATGAATAAACTTAAAGCTCAAGGGATGGGAATCATTTTTGTAACTCATTTTTTAGACCAGGTCTATGAAGTTTCTGATAGAATAACAGTTTTAAGAAATGGTAAACTTGTAGGAGAATATAAAACATCTGAGCTTAAAAAGATAGATTTAATAGGCAAGATGATAGGTAAGGAATACGAAGGATTTATCGCAACTAAAAATATAAAAGATAAAGAAGATAAAAAGGATTTATTTATAGAAGTAAATGGGATAACTTCTATAGAACTTCCAAATGAAATATCTCTTTTAATAAATAAAGGTGAGGTTCTTGGACTTAGCGGTCTTCTAGGGTCTGGAAGGACTGAATTATCAAAAGCATTGTTTGGTGTGGATAAGATTGATTCAGGAGAGATAAAAAAAGGTGGAGAGCTTAAAAGGTTAAATAAGCCTATTGATGCAATAAGAGATGGTATTGGATATTGCTCTGAAGATAGAAAAGCTTATGGTATTGTAGGGGATTTAAGCATAAGATCTAATATTATTTTAGCCCTTCAAGCGAAAAAAGGCATGTTTAATTTTATAGACTATAAAGAACAAGAAAAGATAGCAGACAAATATATAGATTTGCTTAAGATTAAGACACCATCTAAGGATCAGCTGATAAAGAATCTAAGCGGAGGAAATCAGCAAAAGGTCATCCTTGCAAGATGGCTTGCGATAAATCCTGAGCTTTTAATATTAGATGAGCCTACAAGAGGTATAGATATAGGAACAAAGGCAGAAATTCAAAAGCTCGTGATAAAGCTTTCAGAAGAAGGGATGAGCATTATATTTATATCATCAGAAATCGATGAAATGGTTAGAAGCTGTTCTAGAATTGTGGTTTTACACGAGAAAAAATTAGTTGGTGAACTTTTTGAAGATGAAATAAATGAAAATACCATAATGAAGATAATTGCAGGAGGGGTCTTGGATGAAAATACTCAAAAAGATATATGAATCTAAAATATTTATACCCTTAGCTTCGCTTTTAATTTTGCTTATATTTAATGGAATTTTCACAAAAGGTTTTTTTGTTCTTCAAATTAAAGAAGGGCATCTTTATGGAAGAATCATAGATATATTAAAGAATGTAGCTCCTCTCGCACTTTTATCCATAGGTTTGACTTTGGTAATAGCAACAGGAGGTACTGATATATCTGTAGGTTCAGTTATGGCTATTTCTGGTGCAATAGCGTGTAGTATACTTACTAAAAAACCACCATTTTTAAATGGGAGTTTATTTTTTGCTGTAATATTTGCTATGGCATCTGGAGCACTTTGTGGAATTTGGAACGGTTTTCTTGTTGCTAAAATAAAGATTCAGCCTATTATAGCAACTTTAATACTTATGACTGCAGGGAGAGGAATTGCTCAGCTTATTACAAATGGGAAGATAATAAGGATAAATCAAGCTGTACATGTAAATGAGTATTATTTTTTAGGTTCAGGATATCTATTTGGAATTCCATTTGCAATTTTTATAGTTTTATTCATATTTGGAGTTATGATGTTTTTTGTAAAGAAGACTGCATTTGGATTGTTTCTTGAATCTCTTGGAATAAATTCTAATTCTAGTGATTATTCTGGGATAAATGTTGGATTTATGAAAATAATAGTATTTGCTATTTCAGGGCTTATGGCTGCGATTTCTGGAATACTCGTATCGTCTAGCATAAAATCTGCTGATGCTAATAATGCAGGACTTTTTTTTGAACTCGATGCTATCCTCTCTGTAGCAATAGGAGGAAATTCACTAGCAGGAGGGAAATTTTCAATACCTGCAAGTTTAATTGGGGCACTAGTAATTCAAACTCTCACTACTACAATTTATGCAATGGGGGTGCCTCCTGAGATTATATCTCTTGTAAAAGCATTTGTGGTAATAATCATTTGCCTATTCCAGTCAAAAGAATTTGGCCTTATCTTTGTAAATATCTTTAAAAAGAGAGGACGACTGAATAATGAGTAGATTTAATAAGATATTTTTAAATAAAAATTTTTCTATGATAGTCACCTTGGTTTTATTTATAATCCTCTTTATAATAGGCTCCATTTCTTATGAAGGATTTTATTCTGTTCAAGTTTTTTTAAATCTATTTATAGATAATGCCTATCTTATTATAGTCAGTGTGGGCATAACTTTTGTGCTCATAAGCGGAGGAATAGATATTTCTGTTAGCTCTTTAGTAGCTTTTGTAGGGGTTTTTTCTGCTTTTTTGCTTCAAAAGGGTTATAATGGCTTTTTAGTGATGCTCCTTATGCTCCTCATAGGGTCATTTGGTGGTTTTATTATAGGGGTAATGGTGAACAATTTTAAAATACAACCATTTATAGTTACCCTCGCATTTCAATTTCTTTATAGAGGGCTTTGTTATGTCATAAGCACTGATTCTATAAGCATAACAAATGAAACCTATACAAAAATTGCTAACTATCAAATCAAGCTATTGCCTTATGCTAAAATATCTATAAGCGTTGTCATTGCAATCGTTGTAGTCATAATTGCTGCAATAGTTTTGAAATTTTCAAAATTTGGACGTAATATATATGCTGCTGGAGGAAGCGAGCAATCTGCTTCTTTGATGGGTCTTCCTGTTATAAGGACTAAAATTTGTGTCTATATCGTAAGCGGTTTTTGTTCTGCTCTTGGGGGAATAGTATTTAGCTTTTATTCTCTTTCAGGATATGGGCTTCAGAATATAGGCATGGAAATGGATGCTATTGCATCAAGTGTTATTGGGGGAACACTTATAACTGGTGGCGTAGGGAATGTGTTTGGTACCATGATTGGAACTTTAATACAAGGAGTTATTCAGACTATAATAATATTCCAGGGAAATTTAAGCTCCTGGTGGACAAAGGTTGCAGTAGCATCTCTTTTGTGCATATTTATAGTATTTCAAAGGCTTATAGCTCTAAAGAGCGAAAGGCAAAAAAGCAGGATATAAAAACTAAGTTCCTCATATAATTTAGAAGATTTATAAAACAATATTTATATTTACAAAATAAGGTTTAAATTACTGTATAAATATGTTATAATATTTTAAATCACTATTTGGAGGGATTTAAATGGAAAGTTATCTAATTTCGTTAATTGTACTTGCGACTATTACTATCCATGTTACTATTCCCAAAATTACTATAAGCATCCCAAGAAGCGCTTATAGTAATTATACGAATATAAAAACTCCTGATAAAAGTTCAAATGTTCAAGTTCCAAGTCCCATGGCTGAGTACGATAGCCTGGAAGCTTTATCAAAGGGTGTTGGTTTTGATGTATTAGAGCCAAAAGCTTTAACAGCAGGTGGCTATGATGTTAGATTTTCATCAATCAATAATAAAATAGCACAAATCGATTATATGCGTGAACCTGGCAGCGATTATTCTGTAACTGGCGATTCTACTTATCGCATGAAAAAAGCTGAATCTATAGATGAAGATATAAGCGGTGACTATACAAACTATTCTCAAATAGAAAAAGTAACTGGTGAGATACCAGCTACATTAAAAGGAGAAAATGACCTCTTCAATCTTGCTATATGGACGAAAGATGGTTTTTCTCATTCTATATACCTTGAAAATGGTGTATCTGAAGAAGATTTTATTATTATAATTAAAAGCGTGTATTAATTATAAAAGATGTGAATCCTTCTGTGATATTGTTATCATAGAAGGATTTTTTTATTTTTTATTCTAAAATGCGATAAGGATACTCCTACCTTTTTAAGTAATAAGAGGAATTATTGTTTACTTTTAGGAAAGTAATAAATTATAATTAATTTAAGAAAAAACTGTTCTTTAAAGTACTCTTAGAACATAGCGAGTATATTCCCTATGTTGGGCTGCTATTAAATAGCATATAGTGATTACATTAGGTGAGGTGCGAATTTCCTATAAGAGTGGTGGGTAGTTGATTGGAGGTGAAAATATGATTCAATTTGAATTTTTTCTTATACAGATATATGGATATATAAAAGTAATGTTGAGTAATATTATTACATTAGTTCCAAGTATAGTGATTTCGTTAATTATCTTTGAAAAAATAAAAAGAAAATTATAATTATAGGTAATACCTCATATCCATCAAATTAAGAAAAAGTATTGGTATTGCACTGGGGACAGAAGTCTCCCATCTTCTATAGGCTAATCTTGACCCACATATAATATTTTCTAGGGAGAGCTTATTATTTTCTAAAAGCTCTCCCTTGTCAATTATTATAAAATTTATTAGTTTCAAGATTAAAAATGGCTGGATTAAAACAGCTTAAACCTCCTTGAACAAGTAATTTATCTTTAAGTGGATAGATAAAAATTCATTATACATGTTGTTTCAACTGTCTCATCTTTTGTTGTATATGTTATTGATAAATATTTGTTAATTAATCTTTCATCTACAGGTATAGCTGAAATTTGAATGATTTTTAAATTTTCATATTTAAACTTGTATGTAATTAGGGATACAGGCGGATAATTACAATTAACTATTCTCAAGGGAATTCTCTAAAATAGTATTTAATTTTTTATCAAATTTAATTGTAACTGTTTTAGTTACCTAGATTTCATACAAGTCACTGTTGATTATTTATTAGCTTATATGTGCCAAGACCCCTAATTCTTTTCGTTTTAATCTAAATTTAAAAATAATTAAAAAATCCAAAATTAAGTACTTAATATTGTACTTTTTGTTATTTTACTATATAATAATTATATAAATAAGTTTCGGAGGGATTAGAATGATAGTAGATAATTATACTAATTTAAGAGATAACTTAAAAAGTTATTGTGATAAAGTATGGGACGAAAAAGAGACTTTGATAATATCTCGAAAGAATGCTAAAAATGTTGTTCTCATCTCGTTGGATGAGTATAATGAGCTGATAAAAGCAGCAGCGAATTTAGCATATTTAAAAGAGTTGAATGAATCTATCGAACAAGATAAGGCTGGAAAATTAACAAGAATGCCTGAATTTGAAGATGGAGAAGATGAAAATTAAATGCCTGTTTTGTTTACTGATAAGGCACTAGTTGAATATGCTGATTTTTTTGGTGATAGAAGAACTTTGGAGAAGATCCCCTTGGAATATGAATCTTTAAGCTCACTCTGTAAATATGATAATATCCAGATTTGTGCATTGTGATATACATAAAATAGAAAGGTTTTGATTTTTTTGGTTAACTTATGCCTTCTTGGGTGTGGTGGAGTTGTTCCTCAACCTCAAAGAAGTTTAACATCTTTACTTTTAAATGTAAAGGGAAGTAAAATATTAATTGATTGTGGGGAAGGTACCCAAGTATCTATGAAACAAGTTGGATGGGGATTTAAG
>JAVBPQ010000077.1:0-6564 GCA_031549525.1 Clostridiaceae bacterium
TTCATATTTTTAATAAAAGGAAATACTTTAGTGCTTATGATATCAAAAATATCCCTTGGATCTCTTAATTTAAATTTACTCCAGCGCATAGATTGACCTTCATCATCTTGAGGAAATACTCTAGATTGCTTCTCTCCACTAATTAATTCAAGATTTTCCCTCTCCAATTCTTTTTCATCCAAAGAGCGTATAAACATAAAATATGTAAGCTGTTCTATAACTGTAAGTGGATTTGTTACGCCACCAGCCCACATATCTGTCCATAATTTATCTATTTTATTTTTAAGTTCTCCTGTTAACATTGATAAATTCCTTTCTTTAACGTAATTGTGAATTAGCTATCATTATTTTATATGCATTATGTAAAATTATACAGCATTCAAAGAAAAGATGTAGCTTATTTATTTTTAAAAAATAAGAAAACCTTTAAACAAAAGCTCAAAGACTTAACTGTACCTTCAAAAAAGTACACTTAAGAATATTCCACTTTTAAAAAAAATATTTTTAGACAAAACTTTATTGAAAAATCATTTTAGACAAAAATTAGACAGAAAATGAATCTATGAAAAAACAAGATAAGAATAGGGTGGGATAGTAGATAAATTAGATATATACTTTCAGATTATTTTTAGATATAACAAATAACCCTTGTATATTTTGATTTTTTTGAAAGGGTTTTAGAAAAAAGTGTTAGTATTTAATTTTTGTTCATTTTAATGAAATAAAATTTATTTCATTAATTCTGTCATAGTCTTAGCATTAATTTTTCTTAAAAGATTTTTATCAATCATACCTTCATTAACATAGTAATCCATAGTTTCTCCATCATATTTAATATTGAATATATAATTAAATTTTGTATTATAAATAAAAGCAGAAGCTTCATCCTTTTTAAACTTAGCTAATAATTTAAAAAGAGGATTTACAAGTTCTCTTTGCATCTCAATGATTATTTTAGTTTTTGGAGGAATAATATTTTGAGTTGCTTTTATCCTCTCTTCTAATTTTTCTATAGAGCTATAGTCTCTAGAAGTTAAAAGTTTTAATCTAAAGATAACATTAACAGCTTCAGCACCAATTCTTTCTAAAATATTTTTTTGAGTTTCCTTAGATACTCTAGCAAGATATATAGCTGCTTTTAGAGTTATCTTCTTTTCAAATAAAAGATCTAAAACTTCATCGCAAAGGCTCTTAACCCTTAGAAAATTAAATACAGAGGACTCACTCATATTAAAGGTTTTAGCAAGTTCCATACCGATATTCTTTTCGTTTCTATAAAGCTTAGTCTTTTTCATTATGTCATAATTTATTATTAAGCTTTGAATCAAATTGAATTTTGATATAAACCTAAATCCAATATTTGATTCTACAATCAAAGTCCTTAAAAAAAGCTCATCAACTTCTTCAGCAGGCAAAATATAACATGGTATTGATTGATATCTAGGTGAATTTGTGATATTAAAAAGATTAGCATAAGCTGTGAGCCTGCACCTGCCACATATCAATGTATATTTACCAAATTTATCTTTAGTTACATAAATAGGATAAATGAGACCAACATTTTCAATAGAGCGCATTAAATCTAAAGTCTCTATTTCTGTAGGAGGATTAAACGGGTTCCAGCCTTTAGGAGTATCATGGATAAGTTTTATATCAACATTTTCAAGATTTTCGTGCAAATTAACACCTTTATTGAAGTTTTTCTCCATTCTTAAAATAGCATTTTTTTTCTTTTCAACTTTTTGTCTTTCTGCATCAAGTGAGTTATTAAAACTAAAGCACTTAACTTCAATTTCATCTTCCTTTTCAAAAGTTTCACTATCTAATATTTCATTAAATTTTGAATTCACGCAAATCTCCTCAATTTTAATAGCTATATTAAATTTTTATGCTTTAAAATAAAATTTAAGAATAACGCAAAAAAGAAAATTATTAAAATTTCTTGACATCTTGTTTGTAATTCAATATTATCAATAATAATGTGATTTTTTATCACTATTTATATATAATAATGTGAGGTGATAAGCTTGGAGCGCTTAGTTCTTAATAAACTAAAGACATGGAAAGAATCAAAGCATCGCAAACCATTGATTTTAAAAGGCGTCCGTCAGTCAGGAAAAACATGGGTGCTTAAAGAATTTGGAAAACGATATTATAAAAATGTTGCTTACTTTAATTTTGATGAAAATGAAGAGTATAAACAATTTTTTGAAACTACAAAGGATGTCTCACGTATTTTGCAAAATCTTATGATGGCAAGTGGGCAAACAATAAAGCCAGGTGAGACACTTATAGTTTTTGATGAAATCGGGGAGTGTAATAAAGCTTTGAATACCCTGAAGTATTTCTGTGAAAATGTCCCAGAATATCATGTAGCTTGCGCTGGCTCACTACTTGGGATTGCTCTTTCAAAACCAGCTTCATTTCCTGTCGGTAAGGTTGATTTTCTTGATATAGCCCCAATGACTTTTACAGAATTTCTCATGGCAAATGGAGATAATAACCTTGCAGATTATCTTAGAAATGTTGACACTATTGCACCAATCCCTGATGCTTTTTATAATCCATTATATGAAAAACTTAAAATGTACTTTGTTACAGGTGGAATGCCAGAAGCTGTACGTGCATGGACTGAAGATCGTGATATAGAACTTGTTCAAAGGACATTATATAATATTTTAAATGCATATGAACGTGATTTTGCAAAACATGCTGAGCACAAGGATTTTCCGAAGCTATCTTTGATTTGGAAATCAATTCCTTCACAGCTTGCGAGAGAGAATAAGAAATTTTTATATAGAGTTGTTAAAGAAGGTGCACGAGCACGAGAATATGAAGATGCTTTGCAATGGCTTTGCGATGCTGCTTTAGTTTATAAAATATTTCATACTACAGCACCAGGATTACCTCTGTCAGCCTATGATGATATTTCTGCGTTTAAGCTATATATGGTAGATATTGGGCTATTGCGCAGGCTTTCATTACTTGCGCCTACTGCTTTTGGTGAAGGAAATAGATTGTTTACAGAATTTAAGGGGGCGCTCTCAGAGAACTATGTTTTGCAAGCTCTTATGCCTCAAATAGAAGCTACACCCCGTTATTGGATGACAGAAAACTCTCGCTATGAAGTAGATTTTATCATTCAGCAAGAAAACGATATTATTCCAATAGAAGTAAAAGCTGAGAGTAATATTGAGAGCTTAAGTTTAAAAAGATATAAAGAAAAATATATGGATAGAGTGAAAATTCGTGTGAGATTTTCTATGCAGAATTTAAAACTGGATAATGATTTTCTCAACATACCTCTTTTTATGTCTGATGAAGCAGGTCGCCTCATAAGCATTGCATTAAAATCTATATAAAGTAGCCTTCAAACTGGTATCTTTTTATATCAGTTTGAAGGCTTATAAAAACTTTTGTTTTCTATTTTATACTACATTCAATTTTAAATTATCACATCTTCAATTATAGTTCTAACAATTTTGGCTGAGTCTTTTAAGGTCGCTTTGCGCCCTTTTATCATAAAGCCTGTGAGTATTATTTTATCCATTAAATCCGTTATATCAGCTTCAGTTGCTGTTTCTAAAATATCTTTTATGCTTACTATTCCTTTTTCTTCATTTTCGTTTGAAAAAGTCATCCTTAACACTAATGTTTCCACATAACCCTCCATTTAATTATTCAAATAGGCGTATTTTTTTAACGTTCACTGTGTTTTCAATGTTGAATTTCATTACATTAGCTACTGCAAGAGATACAGCTAGCATGTTTTCATCTGTGGCTTCTTCATCAAATGTTATACTATTTGTTCTTCTTACTTCTTTCCCTAATTCATTCATTAATTTATAAGACATTTCTAAGCTGTTTTTAAGAGTCTCTTTAAACATTAATATTCCTTTCCTTATCAAATTAATATTTTAGGTTATTTTACTCATTAATATATGTATGCATTAATTTTATAAATAAGTATAATTTTTTAAATATTTAGATATTTTTAATCAAATACTTGCATATTTTGTTCTTCCATAGTAAAACTTAAGCCTTTTTTATTCAATTCTTCCATAGATAGCCTAAGCCAATAACCAAAAGTCCCTGGTTTAGTCCCTAAAGGATCTAAAGAAGCAGTTTTTACGCTTTTTAATTTTTCAACTTCAGGAATGAGCACATATTTTGTACACCATACATCTAAAGCTACAGGATCTAAAGATGCAGCTATCATATTTAATTGCCTTGCATGAGAATATTTAGTCCCAGGACCTCTTTCCACACCCACATATATCATATCCATAATATTAAGTACAGGAATGCGAGTATTAGCCATCTGTGTTCCCATGCCGCCTGTGCCGATACTTTTATGTGCCTTACCAGAAGTCAATTTATCAGAAGCAGTTCCCATATATCCCTTCACTGCACCAGTAACTTGATAGAGACCATGGCGCTTTAAAACAGGCATGTTTATAACTTTAAGTTTATCGCTTAAATATTGCTCAGAAGCTTCATCGTAGATACCTTCTTTAAAAGAGATATGAGTGCCATATTCAGTGGTAAATTTTGGATAAGATATATTGGTACCAGTATCATAAACCATATCTTCAATTACAAAACCATCTTCCATATCCTTTGTAGAAAACTCTGATACTTTAGTTTTGGTTATGGTATCCCATAGATAACCGCTGATACGAGTATCTTTCTTTAAATCATTGACTACATCTAGAGCCGATTGCGTTTGATCCTTAGAGTTAGTGTTATCCCAATCTAAGCTTCCTCCCTTACCATTAGAACCATACTGCCCATGGCCATTGTCAGCAATTACTATTTCACCTGTAAAACCTTCTGGATGATTGATTATGGCTTTGGAAACTGTTTTAATAAGATCAGTATTAGTGCCACCACGCTCTGCCCATTGACAATTGATCTCTAAAAGCACCACATCATCAGTTGCAATAAGCCCATCTTGACCATCTTTTGTTTTATAAAAGATGATCCCATTATCAGCCATCTTAGAGATTAACTTTTCAAACCCATCATCAGTACCGTCAGTATCACTTTGAACAAATATTGAGGATTTTTCAGAGGAGGATATTACCTCAGTTGTAGTATCTAAAATAGTAGAATTTGCATTTATCCCAGATTCATCATTGGAACATCCAGATAGTAATAATAATATTAATATAATTAAAATGCTCAGTAATTTCATAAAACTCATCTCCTTAAAATTAAAATTTTTTCTAATACTATGCCAGACATAAAAGCTAACAAAAGGCAATATATCAAATAAAAACAAAAATGTTTAATTCCAAGTATCATCTTCACAGCACTAAGATTATTTATCTTTGTAGCAGGACCTGCCAGCATAAAAGCTAGAGCATCACCTGCGCCCATTCCAGCCTGCATCCACATATTTATAAGGGGTATTGTTCCACCGCCACAAGCATACAATGGCACTGATAATATAGTGGCAAATAATACACCAAGTCCATAACGGCTACCAAATAATCCTGATATCCATTCAGATGGAATATATCTATCGCATAATGATGTTAGCACAATTCCAAATAAAAGATATGGCGATGTAATTCTAAAAGCTTTTATAAGATCAGGAAAAAATGATTTTTTTTTCTTTATCTCATGAGGGACAAAACGGTGAAATAGAAACAATTCTTTATTGCGGAAGAAAAACCAGGTTAAAACTCCAGAAAACACACCTAATAAAATAGAAAAGATAAGACGCGCCACTGCCAAATATGCTCCAAGAGCAAAACTCACCATAAGAAGATTAGGATTTAGCAAGATAGAAGAGATCATAAAAGCAACTAAAATATGCTGTGGAACGCCTTTATGCCCTAAAGCTGCAATAAGCGGTACAGTTCCATACATGCATAATGGAGAGACAATACCTAAACAAGAAGCAAGTAAAATCATGGGAAAGGCTATGCCATGAGATTTTAATGAGATCATTTTTTCAGTTATTGAATTGGAAAGATATACAGATATAAAAGATCCCATGATAAGGCCAATTGCCCAATAAAGTCCAATCTGTTTAAATTGTATCCACATGCTTTCAATTAGCATCTGAATTTCATATACCATTGTCTCCATAGTAAATACCTTTCATTATTTTATTTTTATATCCAGCGTGTTCCATGTAGCATTTCTCACAAATAGGTTATCATTTTCTATATGCATTTTAACCTCTAAGAGTTACATAAAATAAACTTTTTATGTAATTATATCATGAAAAGTGAACCTCCCTCACCTATAATTAATAATGAATACTTTTTTTTAACCTATATGCATATATATTATATGTTAATAATTAATGGAGACTAATATGAATTTTGGATATATAAGTGATAAAATTACAATAACTGTCGGAGACGATTTAATGCCACATCATAGGCTTAAGAATTCTCCTATTACTACAACCTATGAGGTTATAAAATTAAGCGGATCTTCCCTTTCTTTAGAAGAACAGGAAAATTCTCGAAGGGTACACGAAAAGATGATGAAAAAAAGGGTTGATACCTTTTCAAATGGAATTGATTTATTTAAAAGGTTTGAATA
>JAVBPQ010000050.1:0-28445 GCA_031549525.1 Clostridiaceae bacterium
GTAATGATAATAAAGATATTGATTGGCAGGCTGGATATGGATTTCAATTTTGGAGATGTTCATTTAATGCATATAGAGCAGATGGAATGAAAGGTCAATATATTGTAGTAATACCTGAAAAAAATATGTCCATAATTATTACAAGCTGCATTGAAAAAATGCAAATTCCTTTAGATGGTATTAAAAAATATCTCAGGTAAAATTTTTAACTTAAAAAATCCTCTACTCTAGAAGGAGCAGAGGATTTACTATTTTTTACAAAAATATTAGTATAACTCAGACAAGGAGACTTACTTCATAAAGAGCAAATTAATTTTAATGCAATTTATATCCATGGCTATCGCTGAAACTACCAGTTAAAATCATTATAAAATCAATCAAAACTCCAATACCAAGGAAACCACCCAAAGTAAACATCCAAATAAGCCCTGTCCCTATTTTTCCAACATAAAATCTATGAGCTCCAATTATTCCTAGAAAAAGGCATAAAATCGCTGTTGTCATTTTACTTTTTGTAGAATGAATCTGACCCACACCTTGATTACTATTAGTGTTGTTAACATTAACATATAAGGCAGGTTGTTGATAACCTTGTTGATATTGAGAATTTGATGAATTAGCAGTGTCATAAGGCTGTACCATATTATTATTGTCATTTGTTTTAGTTTGCATTTTTATATCTCCTTAATTTAATTATTTTTTTCGTGAATTTATATAAAATATTTTTGTAAAATAATTGCTATTATTTGAATATAAAGCATTGCTTAATCAATTCAATAATTAATTCTTAATCATTATATATTAAAATTAAAAAATTCACAATAAAAGTCATAAAAATTTAATATTGTGAATTTTTTCTAATTATTCATTTATATGCTAAAATCTTATTCCACTACATCAAGGTTAGTGATCTCTACCTTTTTTGCATTTTCTTTCTCATCAAAATTTAAAAATCTAGAAGTTATTACTGCCCCTAGCATGATAATAAACGGACAAATAATTAATAAAAATTTAGCTACTCCTGAGGGGTTTAGACCTGGTTCATCTCCATTTTTATATCCATATATAGTGCTTGCTAAAAAAAGGACTGCTGCTGTAACAAAGCCATTAAGGCGATTGAGAAAGCCCATAGCAGAAGAATATATTCCTTCTTTGCGAATACCTGATTTTTTAGCATCTTCATCTATAATCTTGGCTCCTATTAAATCCATAGTAGTTACCACACCTGCAAGCCCAAAACCAAGTATAGATGCAGTATAAATTGCTGATATAAAACTGTTAGCAAAATAAAATGGCAAGAATGAAATACATAATATTATAAGAGCAATTTTCCATATCTTTATAAGTGTATATTTTTTAACCAAAAAAGCCCATAGAGCTACTGCAGCAATAGCTACTAAAAGAACACTTGCAAAGAGTATTGATTGTTTAGTACTATCAATACCTAAAGTATATTTTGCATATAGAGGAATGGATGACATTACAAGACCTAGTGCTGCACTATAAAATGCATTGGCTAGACCAGCAATCCAAAATTTTTTATTTTTAAATAAAAAGCTCAAGCTTACTATAAGCTTTGGCTTTTCCATTTGAACATACTTAGGATTTTCATGACAGCCAAATGTACAAAATAATATAGTTCCTCCTCCTATAATAGCATAAATAAGTGCTGTCATGCTGTAGCCTATGATATCAACAATCATAGGGGTAGCAGCAATACCAATTATCATTGCAATAAATTGAAATGCCTGCTTCATAGCATTTGTCTTTGCCCTTTGTGTGTCAGACTGAAATAAATCTGGAAATAATGCACCATAATTCGCATTAATCAAGGAGTCCAGTGTCCCAGTGATAATATAAAACAAAGCACAGAATGCAAAAATATTATTATGAACACCAAATAAATCAGGGCTATAAAATATAAAGAAACAAATACAAAATAAAGGTGTTCCAATAACTAGCCAGGGTCTGCGGCGTCCCCATTTAGTACGAGTTCTATCAGATAAGTAACCATAAATAATGTTATCTATAGCATCCAAAAACGTATACAAAGAAATGATAAGTGCATAAAGACTAGAATCTAATCCTAATTTTTCTACATAAAACACAAAAGCAAATGTACGGAACATATTGATGGGAATACTTGTACCGAACATGCCAATAGCATACCTTATAGGTTTTGTTTCTTTATGATGTAAATTTATAATAATACCGCCCCCTAAATAAACCTAATACATTAATTTTATCACCTTAATCTAAATAAAATATAATGGATTTGAAATCATGCATAAAAATGTTGGAAGTCCAGGGAGGATAGTTCTATAAATTTCTGCACCTAAGTACTTAATATTTTTAAAAGTTTTAGTCAATTTAAACTTTTTATAATTATGAAGCACATTTATCTCTTCATCTCCTTTATCAGTGGTTAGTTTAATTACATCTCCTTTTTTAATATCAGTAAATGTAATATTTATCTCCATATTATCTATCAAAGGCATGGAATCTCCGTTTATATGCTCACCATAAGATAAAAGAACACCAGGTCCATTAAGAGTATAGCTTATATATCCATGACCTTTTAAAATAGCATCATATATGTCAGACGGTGCCCTTGATCCAGCATATAAACATGTACATGGTATGCCAATACCTCCTGCTATTTCATGACGATGAAAATCGCTGCCTCCTATAATAGGAATCCTCTTCCCTTCATTTAACTTTCCCCTCCACCATGATATTGCATGCATATCTGATTCTTTTATAACATTGTTCCATATTTCTATAGCATCATACTCTACATTATCTATTCCAAATTTAAAGCTACAAGCTCTATCAAAGGGATGATTGATAACGACAATGGCACCTTTTTTACGAGCTTTATGAAACTTTTCTTTAACCTCTTCCAGGGTATTTGCATAAAAAGATCCATCATAAGGCTTTTTTAATCCGATCATATTAGCATGACCTTTAAAATGAGTCCATTCAACACCAGGCATGATGGTTATTTTTTCTCTTTGCACAATTGCATTGTTATGAGCATAGTTATTATGATCTGTTATAAAGATAAAATCAAGACCAATATTTATAGCATCGTGAACAACTTCATCTATAGAAAGCTTACCATCTGATCCAAGCGTATGTATATGAGTATCTCCTTTATAAAGCTTTAGCTCTTTATGAGTAAAAGAAATTTCATATGTTACAAGGACACCCTTTTCTTCTACTTTATATGCTCCTACAATGATATTCCATTTTCCTTTCTTTATTTCTCTTAAATCATATCCAAGGCTTGAATAATGTTCGCTTACCCATATATGATTTCTATCAGAACCTGAGCTTCCAATATGCTCCCCATTATAATCTGCTAATGCTAAATCTATAATATTTTTTTCTTCTAAATATTCATTTCCATTCTCATCTATAGATGGAACCATTCTATTATAAGAATAGGAAATATCTATTCTCGATATATCATCTGGCACTTCAAAGGGAACTTCAAAATAAAGCCCTTCTCTTTCCTTTTCAATAAAAATGTCTATTTTGCATTCTGTCTTCATAAACTACTATTCCTCTCATAAATCCACAAGAATTTCATATCTTTTTTTGAGTAACTGTCTCAATTTAGAAAGATCCATTATAATTAATAATGACCTTTACAAGATAATACATAAATCGTTTCCCCATCTACTTTATAGACAAGCCTATCTTTTTCAGTAATTCTTCTGCTAAAGTAACCAGATAGTTCATGTCTTAAGGCTTCGGGGTTTCCAGTTCCTTGATCTTGCCCATTTCTCTCAATATCTTTTAAAAGCTCAAATATTTTTTTTAAAACTTTTTTATTTTGTTGCCAATCTAAAAACTCTTCCCATGCAAATGTAGAGAACATTTTATTCATTTGCTAATTCCTCTAACTCTTCCATAGACTTAACAAGCACTTGACCTTTTTCAATTTGTTTTTTGGATTCAAGTAATCTCTCATAGTATGCTCTATTACTCATTATAAATTGATTTTCCATTATATTATTATACTCATCAAGAGACATTAATACTAAATTTTTATTATCTTTTCTTGTAATTATGATTGTCTCAAAATTATCAGTAACTTTATCACAAAACTTTTTAAAGTTTTCACGCATAGTCGAAAAATTTACAGCTAACATTTATAATCCACTCCTTACTAAATATTGTACAATTATTAGTACTAATTATAGTATACTCATTTTGAAATTTTATGCAACATCATTTTAATGTAAATTAAAAGATGCTGCTAACCGACTTTTTATCAGCTTTGCAACATCTATCATTCCTATTTATATAAAATATCTGAAATATCTTTCATACCAAGCTCTTCATATTTTTCTATGGTTGGTATAGCTTTTTCATTATCAAAGGAGCATGCTTTATAAAACATATCAAGAGCGGCATCATCATTTGCAACCCTTCCCTTTGGAGGACCTCCAAATGCTTTTTCCTTTAAAAACCTCTTTGGAAGCTTATCATCCTTTCTTCTAAAACCTCTCTTATAATTAAGAGCACGCTCTAAAGCAATTGTGCGCTCTGCTGTCTTTAGGAGCTTGTATTTATCCATATCAATACCAGTCACAGCAGCATAAATACCTGCAAACGTTGAAGGTTTAAGCTCTGTATTTATTACATTAAAATCACAGATTCCAGCTAAATTTGTAACAACAAAATATTCTTTAAGAGCTTTTAACCATGTTTTATCTTCAAAATCATTAAAAGGATCTTTTGGGTCATTTATATCAAGATCAGGATAGACATATCCAAAAGCATCTATTGTTGCAGAATATGGTCTCATATGGCAAGCTCCCCTCTCGCTTGTACCAAAAGCCACAGTCATAGAAGAAGCTCCCCTCGGATCAGTTGCTGAAATCTCCATCTTCTTAACTGCCATAACATAATCCATAGCTTTTCCACCTATGCGCTCTGCTGCTGCATAAGAACCATCTGCAAAAACTGCACCACAGCCTTCCTTAAGTCCCATCTTCCTTAGCATCTCAGCCATAGCAGGTCCATTTCCAAAATTCATTTCAAGACCATCTGTATCTTCCTTTGTTATAATACCTTTTTCATACCATTCCATGATAGTGCCTACTGTTGCCCCTCCTGAAATGGTATCAAATCCATAAATTGTAGTATAGTACGTACCAAGGCAAATGCTCTCATAGTCATTTACTCCGCATCTTGGACCTAATGCTGCAATGGTTTCATATTCAAGCTCCCCTACTTCTTTCCCTCCAGCTACTACATATTTATGACATCCTAATTGGCAAGCATAACATGCCCTTCTTTTAACCTTGTACTTTTCTGTATCATTCCAAAACTGATAAGGCAATACTTCCTCAATTCCATCAAATTGATTCTGAAGAAAGTTCCTAGTAGGTAAAAGACCATAATCATTTGATCCTCCAATCCATGCAGGTGTTCCATAACTATGAACAACTCCCCAGGTATAAGCTTCCCCTCTTATCTCTTGTATGGAGTCTTTGTAAAAATTCATAAATGAATCCTTATCTGCTATTGGTACACCGCCATCCCCCTTTACAGCAATAGCCTTTAACTTCTTTTGACCCATTACAGCTCCACCGCCCCCACGGCCTGCAAAGCAGTCATCACTAAATATATTAGATAATTTTGTTAAAAGCTCACCAGCTTGCCCTATACAGCAGATCTTAAACTCATTTCCAAGCTCCTTTTTTAAAATCTCAGTAGTTTCCCTCGTATCCTTTCCCCAAAGATGTGATGCATCCCTTAATTCCACCTTATCATTCTCAATATATAGATAGACTGGTTTTTCTGAAGCATTTTTAAAAATTATTGAATCATATCCTGCAAATTTTAACTCTGCTCCAAAATGGCTTCCTATATTGGATGCACCTATGGTATTAGATAGAGGCGACATAAAACACACGCTCATCCTAGAAGCAGAAGGCACTAATGTTCCAGTTAATGGCCCTGTGTTAAAACTGAGTATATTTTCAGGACTTAAAGGGTCAGCATCATGAGGCATCTCATCCCACATAAGGGCAATACCATACCCCTCACCACCTAAGTATTTTTCAATATAATCTTTGTTTAAAGGCTCTTTAGATATTTTACTGCTATTTAAATCAACCCTTATAACACAATCTTTATATCCTTTCAAAGCTTTTCCCCCCTTTACCAAGATAAAACGTTCCTTGGGCATACACTGACACACTGAGGCAAACCACCGCAAAGATCGCATTTATATGCCCTATCTTTACCATCTATATTTACTATCCTTATAGCTTTAATCGGACATGCTTCTCTGCAGGCACCGCATCCAATGCAATCTTCATTTACTTCAACTGCTCCAGAATAAGCATTTCTAGATATACATCCTGTTTTACAAGCATCTTTGCAGGGAAAATCAAAACATTGCTGACAAACTGTGAGCTTAAAGTTTCCAAGTTCAGATTTTTCTTCTACTAGAATACCCGTATACTGAGGAGAAACAACTCCAGTATGAGTCAAAGAACATACTGCCTCACAGCAGCGGCAGCCTTGACAATTTCTTGCTGTAGTTAAAACCTTAATTACTCCTGGTTTCACAATAGTCCTCCTTTAAAATAAATTATCCTCCGCCTCCAACAGGGAAGATCATAAAAATATCTCCATGGCGAAGCACATGATTTTTATCGCATACACATCCATTTACAGCAAATCTGATCCATGCTTTGCTTATAGGTATATTTAAACTTTCAAAAATTTCACCTGCAGTAGCTTTCTCCCATATATCCAAATCCTTTTCACGATACCCTAAACTTGCTGCAATAAGCCCTGTGAGCTTTAAGTGTATCTTTATACAATCACCCCCTAAAAACAAAAAAAGTACTAACAATAAATAAATTGTTACTACTCCTTTTCACAATGGAAGGCATAAAAATTACTCCTTATACCTAACGTTTCTACAGGCCACATGGGTCTATAGAAATCGGAGATATTAAATTTAAAACCTTTTCATCTTTCTTATTATTGTACTATCCAAAACATAATTCGTCAATAACATAAAAAAATGCAGCTTCATTTTATATGAAATTGCATTTTTTTATCTTCTTCTAAAGTTTCTTAACCACAGTTTACAAAAATTAAGTATCAATAGTATTTGAAATATTCTTAACTTTATTTTTTTTTTCTTTAAGCACTTTTTGGAGCCTTTCTAATTCCTGTTTAGTCTCTTCTATCTCTTCTTCTGTTTTCATTATGGGCATGAAGCCTTCTGCAAATTTATACTCATCTCTATTTTTTATATACAACACCCCTATAACTGAAAACACCACTGCTCCTATAAAATTAACCAATAAATCCTTCATCGTATCTATAATCCCTATGTCTAAATATCCGCCTTTTATTACTGTCTCTGTAGTTTTTCCGCCTTCTAAACTATATACTACAGTATGGTCAATGTCCTTTATAACAATTGGAACATTTTCTTTCTTCTCATTTAATTCTACAGAAGAAATAGACTTTACAATTCTATCCTTTTGCATATCTTTATAGAACATATAATCCATTCCAAACTCAAAAAATTCCCATAAGACTCCTATTGTCATAGAGAAACAAAATGCCACAAGTGCAACAAATATAGGTGCCATAGTAAAATGCAATGTCTTTGATCTATTTAAAATATCTATCATGGAAAAACCTATTGCTGCACACAAAAAGCCATTCATAGTATGGAGCATGGTATCCCAATATTTAAAGATTCCATAAAAATTTTGCACTTCACCTAAGATCTCTGCTGAAAAAATAAACAACAATATTATGGACTCTAAGACATTTGGCAATTTTATATTAAGTCTTCTATCTATCATTATAGGTATGGTAAAGAGTACTAAAGTCAACACGCACATAAATACATTTTCAAAATTTCCTCTTATAGTTTGACCTATAATAGTAAGCACGACTAAAACTCTCAGCACGATATATAGCGTCAATTTTCTTTTTTTATATTTAGTCTGCACAGCCATTAAAACACCCCCTATTTAAACTTCTCATTTAATTTTTTATTATAACCCTCCCATAAGATCAATGTACCATAAGTTCTATAAGGTTTCCACTTATCAGAGATTTTTATGAGTTTTTCTCTATCAGTTTTATTTCCTTTAAAGTAAAACATTTCCATTGAATTTCTAAGACCTAAATCTTCTATAGGAAATATATCCTCTCTAAACAATGTAAATATCAAAAACATATCCGCAGTCCAGTTGCCAATACCTTTTACCTTTACCAATTCTTCTCTTATTTCCATGTCGGATTTTTTATCAATATCCTCCAATATTACCTCTCTATTTAAAATTTTTGAGCATAGATCTTTAATATAGATTATCTTATTTTTAGACAATCCCAAATTACGAAAAGTATCAGTTTCTGTGTTTAATATTTTTTCATAGTTTAAGTCTAAAAAATAGTCAGTAACCTTATTCCATATGCTTAGAGCTGCTTTCATAGAAATCTGTTGCCCTATTATACTTCTTACTAAAGATATAAAATATCTATCCCCCCCTTTATACTCTCTTCCACCATCATCTATTTCAAAATCATCGACATAATCTACAACATATTTTATATTTTTATCTTTTTTTAATAAATATTGTACTTGTTTTGAATCAAGCTTTATAATCATAAAATGTAACTCCAATATAATCTTTTACTATTATATATTCCTATAAAATGCTTGAATTCCTTTAATATTTTATTGAAAAAAAACTAAGACGCTGTATAATTATATAGTAATAATATTTATGGAGGAATATATGGAAAAAAGGATGTCAGCAGCACTTGATCTTTGTGAAGATGTCATGAGTGCTTACGAAAAAAAATCTAAATATAGCACAAGAAAAACCGTCCTACTTTCAATTTTATCTGGTATATTTATAGCTTTAGGTGCTTATGTATCATCCATTGCAGCTTACAGCTTTGAAAATTCAAGTGCAGCTAAACTTGCAGCTGGTGCAGTATTCCCTGTTGGTTTTTTATTAGTAATATTAGTTGGTACTGACCTTTTTACGGGAAATACTTTATTAATGCTCGACTTTTATGATAAAAGAGTAACTGCTTTTACTGTAGCTAAAAATTTAGCACTAGTTTTTTTAGGTAATTTTATTGGTGCAGTATTCATAGCTTCTTTAGTTTATTTATCTGGTTTTTTCAATACAAATGCTCATTTAGTTGATTATGCTTTTAAAGTAGCTTCAGGAAAATGTGCATTATCACCTGTAAACATATTCTTTAGCGGAATAGGGTGTAACATTTTAGTATGTGGAACTATCTGGATGTCAATAGCTGCAAAAGATATAATTGGAAAAGCCTTTGTAGGTTTCTTTGGAGTTTTTGTATTTGTAGTTACAGGTTTTGAACACTGTGTAGCAAATATGTACTACCTATCTATAGCATCGTTTTTAAAATTAAATTCAAGCATTGCATCTCTTAGTACTATAGGACAAGAGAGAATAGACTCAATTACAATATTAAATATTTTAAAGAACCTTTTATTTTCAACTACAGGAAATGTTGTAGGTGGTGGAGTTTTATTAGGAGGTCTTTTATACATAGCTTTTGTAAAGGAAAAACACTAAAATTAACAGGACTTATATTGAATATTACAAAAATAATATTGCCACATTAGCAAATAAATAAAGCTGATGTGGCAATGTACAAGCTCGTGCATAATAAAAAATTAATTTAATAGGAAATAAAATATAATTATGGCAATAGCACTTGCGATTATATCTAAGATATCGAATTTAGAATTTAAAAACACCTCATGTATGACTTCAGAAATGAGAAAACATACTAAAGCTACTATCGCCATAAAGATAAAATTCTTTTTTTCAAACTTTCTTTTAAATAGCAATTCATAATAAACTATAAAAACACCAAACATTCCAAAAACAGCTGCAAAATTAGGCATAATTCCTAAGATAAAGGAAAAAAAATCATTATTCATTACATTTGTTGTCCTTAAAAAAAGTGTAATACCCCACATGACAAATCCAGTAATACCAATAAGACCATATTTTATTGCTCTTTTATCAAAAATAAGCGGAAGACCCTCATTTCTTTAAGTGAGGGATGGATAACTTTTTTTGCTTGAAAAGCAAAAACAAAAATAATATAATACTATTAAGTAAAGCTGTAGGCTTAAATGCCTTATGCCATAGGGGCGAAGTGGATACGCCTTTAAGGAGCTTGCTCCTTTATGAAGCTCAAACCTATTTAGGTGGGAGAAGTTCACAATCAATAAATTATAAATATTTTAAGAGGTGATATTGTGTTTTGGAATAAAAAACCTGAAAATACCGAAATAACCTTTGAAACTATTAAAGCTGCATTTCCTACTGCTACACTTGAGCATGGTATCTTAAAATTACCAAACAACAGCTATAACGATTTAAAAAAGAAGTTTTCAAATTTGACTCCTGATTTACTAAAGAGTAAATTTTTCGCTGCTCAATTTGGAAAAATGAGTGATATCGATTTTAAAGACATTAGAGGTCAATTCCCTGATGCTAAAAATGAAAATAAAAAGTTAATCCTGCCAACAAGCAATTTTAATGATTTAAAAAGTAAATTCCCTGATGTCTCAATTAATGGATTAAAGAGCAAATTTATTGATATTTCCTTTGGAAAGCCTGAAGAATTAAGCTATGTGACTGTAAAAGAATATTTTCCTAATACTAGATATGAAAATGGAAAACTTATTTTACCTGATATTGGTTTTAAGGATTTAAAAACTAAATTTGCAAATTTAACTGTAGCGCAATTTAAAAGCAAATTCCCAAATTTTGAATTTGGAAAAATGAGTGACATTAATATTCTTGATGTTAAAGCGGAATTTCCTAATGCACTAATAAAAGATGGTAAATTATTAATCCCTGGTATCAAATTTGATGATTTTAAAAATAAATTCCCTGATGCAACTCCTGATAGGCTAAAAGCTAGATTTGGTGATTATAATTTTGATGCAGTAGTAAACCCTATTCCTACATCAGTACCAAAACCTACAGCTTCTACACCTACAACTACATCACAAGTAAAGCCTACGACTGCAACACCTACGCCTGCAGCACAAGTAAAACCTACAATGTCACCAACAGTAGCAACACCTGCAGCTACACCAACAGTAGCAACGCCTACAACTTCACCAACAGTACCAAAGCCTGCATCCTCTCCAACCCCAGTAACACCTACAGCTGCACCAGTAACCTATGATTGTGTAAAGGTAACGACTTTCACGACAAAAGATAGTTTATATCTTCGTAAAGGTCCAAATACTAATACCTTAGCTTACTTACTCATGAATCCAGGTACTAAAGTAATTGCTATAGGTGCAGTAAATGATTGGCTTCGTGTAATAAATGGTAACTTTGTGGCTTATTGTCATAAGGATTATGTTACACAAGATGCAGACTGGAAAAAGACTTCAATGCCTTCAGGAAAAGAAGATACATATGGTCCTATTACTGCAGCATCAAATGAATCATTGACTATTGACTTTGAAACTATGAGAGTAGCTAAGAATGTTATAATTGAAAATATTGCAAATGGAAATGTTGTTAGATCCGATATGAATAGTTTAACAAATGCAATAAGCATAGCAGCTAAAAACCCTGTAGAAACATATACAATGGGCATAATAGTTAAGAATGATGCTGGAGAAGCTGCATATATAATTTTTAGAAATTAATTTAAAGAATAATAAATAAGAAGCTGTTGCAAAACTTATAAAAAATTAGTGAGCAACAGCTTTTTTAGATTTTTAATCTATTATTTATTTAGTTAGTTACGATTTCTGCTCCCCGAACATCTAAAACTGTAAGTTTATCTAAATTTAATACAATATTTATATAACCTGCTTCTTTAACAACTTCAACTTTACCCACAGCTTCAATCCAATCATTTCGTTTTGGGTTATTTCCATCATAAAAAAATTCAAATCCAACCACACCATCATTACCGCAACAACCTGGACCATTGCGATAAACATATTTATGAATTTTTCCTTTGCTATCTTCATATTCATTATACATGCCTTCTATTTTTATTATCTTATTTTCATAGTCTCCAGGATTTAAAAATATATCATTACATTGAGTTACAAACATCTTTTCCTTTATTTCAAATATACCAATTTCATTTGAAGATTCATTTTTACACCCACTAAATAACGATATAATAACTATAAAAATTAAAAATAATCCCTTCTTCATATCTATACCTCCACATGTTTTTTAACAAATCCTGCAACCATAAATATGATAAAAGCTATAATATTTATACCGACGACACTAGCTCCTGCTGGAATTGAATATTGGAAAGATAATACTATTCCAACAAAAAAACAAATCACAGATAAAATGGCAGAACTAATAATGACAGCTTTAAAACTACCAAATACTCTCATAGATATTAAAGCAGGAAAAATAATCAAGCTTGATATAAGGAGTGTTCCCATCATCCTCATTCCAATCACAATAGTAAAAGCTGTTAAAAGAGCAATGAGCATATTATATCTTTCTACTTTTATACCTGTTGCCCTTGCAAAATTTTCATCAAAAGTAATAGCATAGATCTTATGATAAAATATCACATATAATATCAAAACTATGATGGATACAATCACACTTATATAAACATCATTTTTACTCATAGCAAGTATACTTCCAAACATATAATTACATACATCAGTATTCATTCCTGTGGTTAAAGATGTGACTATAACTCCTATTGCAAGAGAACTACTAGATATAAGAGCAATAGCAGCATCACCTTTTATCTTACTCCTTTCACTTATGTGCAGTAACAAGAAAGCAGCTAATCCAACCATTGGTATTGATACCTTTAAAGGTGTAAGATTTAATACCATAGCAATAGAAAGAGAACCATATCCAACATGGGCAAGCCCATCACCAATCATAGAATATCTCTTTAATACAAGGCTTACTCCTAAAAGGGCAGCACATAATGATACTAAGATACCAACACATAATGCTCTTATGATAAATGTATATGAAAATAAATCTGCAAATAGTTTAATCATTTCTTTCATCTCCTATCATGCGCAAAAAACTAGAAGTTTTTTTATATTCTTCAACAGTTCCATAAAACTTGCAAGATTTATCCATGTGCAATATTATATTAGAATATTTAATTGTACTTATGATATCATGGGAAACTATAATTATAGTAACACCATGATCTTTATTTAATTTTTCTATAACCTGATAAAGCTCAGATGTTACCACTGGGTCAAGACCTGATACAGGTTCATCCAATAATATAAGTTTTTTAGTAGCACAAAGTGCACGAGCAAGTAAAACACGCTGCTGCTGACCCCCTGATAAATCCCTATAAGATTTCTTTGATAATTTTTCAATTCCCAGCAATTTAATATTTTCTCTAGCTCTTATTTTATCATCATTTAAAAAGAATGGTCTTAAGCCTTTTTGATTTAAACACCCAGATAATACTACTTCAAAAACAGAAGATGGAAAGTCACGCTGTACAACTGTTTGTTGAGGCAAATATCCTATTTCAGTTTGCTCTACATTTTTAAAATCTATAAAACCAGATGAGGGTTTTATTAAACCTAATATAGCTTTTATAAGCGTACTCTTTCCTGATCCATTCTCACCTACAATGCTCAAATAATCACCATTACATACCGAAAAACTTACATCTTTCACTGCTTTTTGTGCGTCATAGTTTATACTCACATTTTTACATACTATTAATTTTTCCATGACTTGAGACCTTCTTTTAAATTTTCAGCATTTTTATTCATCAAGTCTAAATAAGTAACTCCAACTTCAAAATCATTTTTTGAAATATTATGAGCTGAATGAAATAATAACATCTCGGCACCTGTTTGTTCGCTTATTGTCTTTGCAACTTTTGGATCAGTAAGCTCCTCATAATAAATAACAGGTATTTTTTTCTCTTTCATCTCATCTATAATATGCGCGATATCTTGAGCACTAGGTTCTGTTTCTTCTGAACAATTTGCATAAGCACATTCATAACTAAGGTTGTACTCTTTTATAAAGTAGTAAAGAGCAAAGCGTCCTCCAAAAAAAACTTCTTTGTGGTAACCTTCATCTACAATTTTTCTAAATTTATCATCTAAAGAATAGAGTTCTTGTTTATATGACTTAGCATTATTTTCATAATATGATGCATTAGCAGGATCTTTTTCACAAAGACCAACTAAAATATTGTCCACCATTTTAATTGCAATTAAAGGATCAGTCCAAATATGAGGATCATATAGATGAGAATGTTCAGCCTCATGCTCTTCTTCAGCTTCATGATCGTGTTCTTCTTCTGTCTTTGTTAAAGGTATTCCAGAAGAAACATCAACAACTACTGGACTGCCTTTTGCAGCTGATTCTTCTACAATCTTATGTGCCCATATTTCCATATATTCACCAGTGTAAATAAATAAATCTGAATCATAAATTTGAATTATATCCTTTGGTGAAGGCTCAAAGGAATGACTTTCAACACCTGGTGGCAATAATAAAATTACATTTGCTTTATCTTTTACAATTTGTTTTGTAAAATCATATTGTGGAAATAATGTAGCAATTATAGTCATCTTATCATCACCTCTGGTTTCTTCATCAGCTAATGCGTTAATTATACTATTTGATTGATTCTGATTATTTGCACAACTTATTAAATTTATCAACATCATAAATAAAAGTAACACCATAGACATAAAATTTATAAATTTTTTCATAACAAAAAAGCCTCCTCAATATTTTAAAATTTTTCACGAAATTTTAAATATCACAAAAAACACCCTAAATAAAAGGGGTTTTTTATTATATTTGAGGAAACTGTTAATTATCAAGCCTTACTTTTAATTTAATCAGAGAATTTTTAACAGAAAAGTGTATATGAAAATATATTATATAAAATATAAATAAAAGACAGGTAAAAAAAAACATAATTAGACTTAAAATTTTAAAATTAAATCGCCTTATATTTTCCTTTGCTTGATGTAGTTGATAACATATGTAACAATCTTTATCAACACAATGATGATCAGAATGTAATGATAAAAAAAGCCCATTGATCATAATCGTTAAAATTATATTTATACACATCAATATGACGATAAATTTCTTTTCTTTAAATAGATTATTTATCATATCATTACAATCCTTTTATCAATTAATTATACTTTCAAATGTGAAAATTATTTTCAAATTTGAAAGTATATAAAGTATATAATAAACTTCCATTAAAGTCAAATGCTTTTGAAGAACGGAAAGGCTCTAACTTTTACGATTAAAAAAGCTCTATTTATTTTTTTAATCTAAACCAAAAATTACTCCCTTCGTTTTGCTTAGACTTAACACCACATTCTCCATTATGCATTTCTATTACAGATTTAACAATAGAAAGTCCTATACCACTTCCAACAACTGCACGCTTATGCTTTTCTCCTGTTCTATAATACCTATCCCATATATAAGGTAAATCTTTTTCATCGACTCCGATACCTGTATCTATGACTTCAATTTTTACATAATTTCCTTCATCTATCTGACGAACTAAAACATGCTTATCCTTTCCTGTAAAATTCACAGCATTTGTCAATAAATTATAAAACGCTTGAGAAATCTTTACTTCATCAGCCATAACTTCAATATCTCTATCATATTCAAAATCGATGCTATATCCCCCATCCTTTAAAAATTGCAGAAGCCTATTTATGGATTCTTGTATGCTCTGTGTAAGATTATATTTATTAAGCACCGCCCTTTGAATTCCAGCTTGTATTTTCGAAACATCTAACATATCATTTACAAGAGTATTAAGCCTCTTTGCTTCATCCATTATAATCTGTGCATTTTCAGGAGAATTCTCTCCAGGTAAATCTCTCATAGCTTCAGCATATCCTTCTATAAGCGTAAGAGGTGTCTTTAAATCATGAGATACATTTGCAATGAGTTCTCTTCTTAGTTTTTCAACCTTTGACAATTCCCTTGCAGCGTAATTTAAAGTATCAGATAACTCAGAAATCTCCTTGTAACCTTGAGCTTTAAACTCCACATCGTATTTTCCTAAAGCTAAGGTCTTTGCAGAATCATTTATACCTATTATAGGATCTGAAACCTTCTTTGAAATGAGAAGTGCCAATAATATGGAAAAGAGTATCATAAATGCTGTTATAAAGTATAATTCTATCCTCAAAGTGCCAACAGTAGCATCTACGGGGGAAATTATTGAATATATTATGATAAGATGCTCATTATTTAAGCTGTCAATCCCTATTTTTGCATTTATTATCATTTCAGGAGATTTATGCTTTTCATGTTTTGGGTCATCTTTTTGAGGTCTATCTTCAATAGTTTCAAAAATTTCTCCTCCACCTTTATAAACTAATTCCAATAAATAATCGATTTGAAAATTAGAAGGGCGCTTTATGATATTATTTGAAACATATATAATACCAGAATCCTTTTTATAAACTTGTATATCCATATCCTTATTAGTTGATATATCATCTGCTAAAGAAGAAACATCGTCATTGCTTTTTAAATTTGAAATAAGAGAATTCATAGCACTTCTTATCTCTGAAATTTTAATGCTTCTATACATATTTGTTAAAAATACTATCTGAAAAAACCATAACAATAAAAGAAGCATGGCACAAAAGCCAATTAAATAAGCAAATATTTTAAATTTTATACTAGATGCTGAAGTGGTATATTTACTTTTAACCATAATTATCCCTCAAATCTATATCCTACTCCTCTTAAAGTCACTATAAATTTGCTATACTTACCAAGGGATTTTCTTAAAAGCTTAATGTGAGTATCTAATGTGCGATCATCTCCGAAAAAATCATATCCCCATACTTCAGATATAAGTTTTTCTCTTGATAATGCTATATTTCTGTTTTTAAGAAGATAGAAAAACAGATCATACTCTTTAGGGGACATATTTACTGCTTCACCATCTACAGAAACAACTCTTGCAGTTATATCCACCATAAGACCTTCTTTATTCCACACCTCTCTCTTTTCCTCAGCCTTTTTACCTCGCTTTATAATAGCATTTATCCGCATCATAAGCTCTTTAGGAGAAAAAGGTTTAGTAACATAATCATCCACTCCAATTTCAAAACCATGTATCTTATCATACTCTTCTCCTCTTGCTGAAAGCATGATAACAGGTACATCAGAAAATTCTCTGATCTTTCTTAAGGCAGAAAATCCATCTAATTCAGGCATCATTATATCTAATAAAATTATATCAAAATCTTCTCTTTTAGCTATTTCAACAGCTTCCATTCCATCCTCTGCAGTTACAGTTATATGACCTTCAAATTTTGCATACTTTAAGATCAAATCTCTTATTTTAGCCTCATCATCTACTACAAGGACCTTCATAAAATTCACCTCAATTTAATATTTTCTTAAAACCTTTAAATTAATATAGAATATAGATATGGTAAGAATTTGTTATGATAAAAAAACAGTACATGCTATGATTAAAATTAGATTTAAACCATTAATCAAGATAAAATTTTTAATTGACAATATAAATGTCTCTCTTTTAACATGCTTATTAAAAAATTTTTTTACATTTTTAAATACCACTACAGAAGATAAGATGCTAATTAAAAATATGATAGGCAAAACTTTTAAAATCACTAAAATTATTACTCCAAAATATGAAATCATATATAAAATTCCAAATAAATAAAGGGAATACCTTTCTCCAATCCATATGGGCAGTGTTTTTCTATTGTTATATAAATCTTCTTTTATATCACAGATATTATTTGCAAGCATAATATTTGCAATACAAGTTATAAGTGGTATGGAAAATAAAAATAAATAAATAAGTTCTGGTATATTAAATATAACTGTCCACATTCCATTTATATAAGATGATGCTAAAAAATTGCTATCCCATATATGAATATACACTGCTAAAAATGGTATTATAAATCCCATTACAAATCCTGAAAATATCTCTCCAAGGGGAGTTCTCGATATTGGCATGGGACCATAGGTGTAAAATACTCCAACCCCAAAGGATATCATTCCGCATATTAAAACGATTATATTAGTCCTTAAAAATAATAAAATCCCAAAAATTATTGATATGACAAGCATGATGATTATGGTATTAAATGCAAGCTTAGTTCCTATATAGTTTATGGTGTCATCTTTAATCTTTTCTTTTATCTTATTGGTCTTAAAGTCAATATAATTATTTATGGAAGTTGTAGTCATATCTACGAATATAAGCGATATAAACATGATACTTGCATTTAATATATTGAAAGTTTTAAACCTAAGGATAACATATAACGATCCCAAAAGAAATGGAAAAACACTTGCAATCTTTGTCTGTATCTCAACAAAGCTTAAAAAATTTTTTAAATTCATAAATAATCTCACCTTCTCTTTTTCTCTTTATCACTTATAAATAATAGGATAATACTGTTATGGAAATCTATAAATATCGTATTATCCTATAAATATTAGCTTTATTTAAGAAAATTGTAAAGAAGAAAGTGTTTCAATTATGAAGCATATGGATTATTTACAACATTCATCTATCCAATTTATAAGATTTGTAATGCTATCTCCTGTCCTTTCAGCTTTATACCTCTTTATAATTTTATATATAAATTGTAAAAGTTCACTGTGATATCATATTGATACTTAAATGAAGGTTATGTGAATTTTAAATAATTAAAAAATTCTTCACTTTGATGATTATAATCTAAGTGAAGAATATGCTTACATATTAATTTTTATTTATACAATATTTTGTGTGCAATAAATGATGAGAATGTTCTCCTAGAGGTTTTTCTAAAAATTCTTCGTATAGCTTTTTAATAGAAGGATTCTCATGAGATTTTCTTATAGGTAAATTTTTATCATGTTCATAGGTTGATTCTATTCTACCTTTATATGCTTCTTCTTTTTCAGAATCTAAGAGAAGCTTTGGTTGTCCACCACCGCTTATACAACCATTTGGACATGTCATGACTTCTATAAAATGAAGATCCAGTTTACCAGCATTTACAGCATCTAATACTGGAATTACATTTTTAAGCCCAGTTACAACCCCAACCTTAAGCTCAAGGTCTTTAATTTTAATGCTGGTTGTTCTAAAACCATCAGTTCCACGAACTGATTTTATATCAACATCTGGTATAGCTTCGCCGCTTATCAACTCATATCCAGTTCTAATAGCAGCTTCCATAACTCCACCAGTAACTCCAAATATCTCTCCAGCTCCTGAATATAATCCTAGAGCATCATCAAATGTTTCATCGCAAAGATTATTAAAATCTATTCCCATATCCTTTATAAGATAAGCAAGCTCTCTAGTTGTTAGAACTGCATCTACATCTCTAAATCCACTTGCATTCATTTCTTCACGGTCGCTTTCAAATGTCTTACATGTGCATGGCATTATGGAAACGCTAAAAATCTTAGATGGATCTACATTATTTATTTTTGCTCCATAGGTCTTAAAAATTGCACCGCCCATTTGTTGAGGAGATTTACAAGATGATAGGTGATCTTTTAATTCAGGGTAAGTTCTTTCAAGGAATGTAACCCAAGCTGGGCAGCAGGATGTAAACATTGGAAGGACTCCACCTTTAGTCACTCTCTCTATAAGTTCTGACCCTTCCTCCATAATGGTAAGATCAGCTGGGAAGTTAGTATCATATACCCTATCAAAACCGATTTTTTTAAGAGCTGATGCAAGCTTTCCATGAACTAAAGTCCCAAGAGGATAGCCAAAATCTTCAGCAAGTCCCACACGTACTGCTGGTGCGCTTTGAACTATGGTAAAGAGGTCTTTGTTTTTAAGTGCATTTTTAACTTTTTCTATATTGCACATATTATATGCTGCAAATAATGGCTCTTTGAGGGTTTCAGGAAGATTTCTCTCCTTTATCTTTTCACCATATAATGATTTTCCATGGTCTATTAGCGAAACATAGGATTTACACTTTTGAACACATTGACCGCACATAACGCATTTATCATAATTTATCTGTTGAGGTTTACCCTTTTCTCCTTCAATTGCATAAGATGGGCATACTTCTACACATTCTTGACAACCTGTACATATATCTTTATCAATATTAATAACCATTACTATACCCTCCTATACTGTTAACTTTAATGCAATTGCAGCTTTAATCTTCTTATCCTTTGCCTCTTCATTTGGATTTACTAATCTCAATGCTTCATGGGGACATGCTTTTATACATGCAGGATCAGAAGTCTCAATACAGCGATCACACTTATAAGCTAATATCTTTGTCTCTTCATTTTTAGTCTTTGGCAATAATTCGATAGCACCAAAAGGGCAAGCCATCATACATGTTTTACATCCATAACAAAGCTTTTCATCAACCATCATAACCCCATCGATCTTAGTTATAGCTTTTGCAGAACAGGAATCCATACATGGAGCATCTTCGCATTGCTTACATTGTATTGGCATACAAGAATCATCTAGCCTTACTAGATATAATCTTGGTGTTATAGGTACAGATACAGAACCAACTGTATGAGCTACCTCATCTTTATTGTGGGAAGTAAAACATGCAACTTCACAAGCTCTGCAGCCAGTGCATTTTTCGCCATTTGCAATTACAAATGAGCCTAATAAATTTTCCATTTCTAACCTCTCAATTCTTAATATATTTTTTTATATTTTCTATATGAATTTTTCTGTTTCTTCTCACTATCTTTCTAAAAATTTCATCCTCTAAATTAATTCTATAAATATTAGAATAGATATTCATAGTTTTTTCACGCACAAATCCAATAAGAGTGATGCCTGATTTATTTGCAATTTCTACAGATAAACTGGTAGGAGCAGATTTTGATATGACAATAGGAATACCTGACCGCCTTGCTTTTACTATCATCTCTGCTGATATTCTTCCACTTACAACTAGAATTTTGTCCCCTAGGTAAATATCGTTTAAAAGACAATATCCTATTGCTTTATCCACTGCATTATGCCTTGCTACATCCTCCATGATTACAATCTTCTCTTCTTTATCAAATATAGCTACACTATGAACCCCACCTGTTTTTTTAAATACTTCAGAGTAGTTTAGATTTTTAGACATTATTTCATATATGGTCTCAATTTCTAAAGTTAAACTTGAAGCTATATAATTCTCCTTTACTTTTTGTCTTAAAATCTTACCATAGCATATTTTATTTTCTTCATTAAATTGCATTTTTAAAATATCATCTTTAACTTTTATCATACCTTTTGTCAATAAATATCCTGCAACTAATTCTTCTAGATTACGAGGAGTGCATAAAAATCTAGTTTTGTATTTATCATTTAAAACTAAGGTCATAAAATGCTCCACAATTACAGGTTCATCTATTATGTCACAACTTTTACCACTAGTTTTTATGATAGGAATATTTAAATATATATCAAGTTTTTTCATATAAACCTCTTTAGAAAAAATGACTACCAGCATAATGGTAGTCATTTGAAAATTTATCCATTAATCTGGGATAAACCTATTGCTGTTTCTACACGCTTCTTGCGTGCCAATGTTTCCATAGATTCTTCAGTTTCTAGTGTCAAAGATCTTGTTGGACATATTCTCATACAAGTAGGGCCGCCTTCAACTCCAATACATAGATCGCATTTGTTAGCTACTACTTTATCAGATTTGCTTTCTTTTACCATATTTATAGCCCCATATGGGCAGGCAATTAAGCACATCTTGCACCCTATGCACTTATCTGTATCTATGACAATTGCATTATCCACCCTTTTTATAGCTAAAGTAGAACATACGCCCATACAAGCAGGATTTTCACAATGCTTGCATTGAACAGCAACACTTATAGTAGCTGTTTTTACAATATCAAGCTTTGGGTTAAAGGAATATTCGTCTGGATCCATTTGAAATATATCTAAACCCTCATGAGCAACGACACAACCTATCATGCAAGTTCTACAGCCTATGCATGTATTTGGATTACCTTTTACAAAATGGTTCATACTAAGGAGCCTCCTTTAGGTTTAATTCTCATATTGGTTTTTATTTTTTCATAGGTATCTTCCACAAATTGCTTTGCCCATTTTTGATCTTCAATCTTTTCTAAATTAATGGCACAATACTTGTATTCTGGTGTATTGCTTATAGGATCTAAATGATGAGTTGTAAGTTCATTGCAAGCTCCAATCCACCATTGATATGTCATATAAGTTGCACCTTTCTTTACACGATCTGTTGGAAGAACACGAGTTATTATAGTTCCACGCTTTGATGTTACTCTAATAAATTCTCCTTCTTTAACACCTAAATTTTCGCAATCCTCTGTATTCATCTGAATCCAACCAGGTTCATCTTCTAAATTTCTAAGAGCACGACAATTTCCAGTCATAGTTCTAGCTGAATAGTGTCCAACTTCACGAACTGTAGATAATGTATATGGATATTCTTTATCCTCAAGCTCCTTAACAGGTCTCCATTCTGCTGAAAAGAAATTGGCCTTTCCATTTGAAGTTGCAAATTTACCATCTTTATGCAAATATTTTGTTCCCTTATCTTCCATGGATTCATCTCTGCAAGGCCACTGAACACCGCCTAATTTTTCCATCTTTTCATAAGTTGCACCCTTAAAGCTTGGACATAATTTTCTCATCTCATCCCAAATCTCTTTTGTGTTATTATATTTCATTGGATATCCCATTGCAGTAGATATTTGACAGATAATATCCCAATCTGTTTTAACATCACCTTTAGGCTCAACTGCTTTTCTCATGATTTGGAATCCACGATCTGCACAGGTAAATGTACCTTCATGCTCTCCCCAAGCAGTTGCTGGCAAAATGACATCAGCATGAAGAGCTGTTTTATTCATATAAATATCTTGAACTATAACTAAATCAAGGGCATCTAAAGCCTCACGAACTTCGTTAAGATCAGGGTCTGATTGTGCTGGGTCTTCACCAAAAATATAGTAAGCATGTATTTTTTTAGATTCATCCTTTTCATGAAGGACATAATGAGGAACTTGAGTTAAAGGTATACCAATATTAGGAGATAAAGTAACACCCCAAGCTTTTTCAAATTTAAGCCTAGCTTTTTCATCTATGACATTTTGATAGCCAGGATAAGAATTTGGTAAAACTCCCATGTCACAAGCACCTTGAACGTTGTTTTGACCACGTACAGGACCAATTCCACAGTTAGGTTTTCCAAAATTTCCTGTCATAAGGGATAAATTTGCAAGGGTCTTAACCACATCTACAGCTTGAGAAAATTGAGTAACGCCCATTCCATAAAGGATCATAGCAGTTTCAGCTTTAGCAAATTCTCTAGCAGCTTTCCTAATTAACTCTGCTGGAACTTCAGTTACTTTTTCTGCATATTCAGGGGTATATTTTTCGACAAGAGCTTTATATTCTGCAAATCCAACAGTATGCTCTTCTATAAATCTTTTATTGATAAGGTTTTCTTTGATGATCACATGAGCTATGGCATTTATAAGCGCCATATTAGTTCCGCCTTTAAGCTGAAGATGCAGATCAGAAATCCTTGCAGATTCAGTAATTCTAGGATCGCAGACGATTATTTTTGCACCCTTTTGTTTAGCATTTACAATTCTCCTTGCTACAATTGGGTGAGAATCTGCACCATTATACCCAAATATGAACAATAATTTAGTATCCTCTATCTCAGGGATGCTCATGGACATAGCTCCACTTCCTAATGAATACAGTAGCCCCGCTACCGAAGGAGCATGTCAAACACGGGCGCAATGGTCTATGTTATTAGTACCAATGCAAGCACGCATAAACTTTTGCATTACGTAGTTTGCTTCATTTCCAGGTCCTCTAGCTGAACCTGTTCCCATTATAGAGTTAGGTCCGTATTTTTCTTTTATTTCAGAAAGTTTAGTTGCCACAAAGTTAATGGCTTCATCCCATTCAACCTCTTCAAACTCACCATTCTTTTTTATCAAAGGCTTCGTTAACCTCTTTGATAAAATTTGTGGATCATTTAAGTAATCCCAGCCATAGTAACCTTTAAGACATAGAGTGCCTTCATTTGTTCTTCCCATCGCTGGCTCTGCACTGATTACTTTACCATCTTGAACATTTAGATATAACTGGCATCCAGCACCACAGTAAGCACAAGTAGTCAATACTTTAGTGTTCATAAAATACCCCCATTTCTACTTTTTTTAAAAAAACATAATCAAAATACTTAAAACCCTATAATACCTTTTATGGTTTAAATTATGAGTGTTTTTTTTGATTATGCTTATTGAAGCTTTCCATTAAAGTTTATTTAAAATTACATGTTAATTTATTAACTAATTTTATTTTAACCATTATTTTAACAATGTCAACAACTTAAAATAAAGTTAAACAATATTATGATACTCTAAATTTAAGCAAGACAAAATACCTACCTAAGGCATTCTAAAATAGCCACCATGATCATAGATTCAAGTTGTTCTATGCAAAGAATGGATACCCCAAGACGAGGTATCCATTCTATTTGTTATTTTGGTTTTGCCTTTAAAGTTAATTTTTATTTATTGATTTTATGCGCCTCTATCCTTTCGAATAAAATCTCTGTTTTTGATATAGGTATACCTTCTTTTACTATCTTTAAGGACCACCCTTTTTCAATTTTTAGTATATCAAATATCTTATTTGAAGAGAATGGAATAAAAGGTTCAAATAAAACAGCTAAATTTGCAATTAATTGAACACAATTAAAGATTGTATCTTCACATTCTTTTATATCAGTATTTCTCGTGATCCAAGGTCTTTTAGTATCAAAGTATTTATTAGAAAACCTAGCAAGATCCATGATACTATTTAAAGCATCCTTTAAATTCCCTTTTTTTATTTCATTAAAAGAGGATTTAAATAGATTTTCAATTTTATCTTTTATACCCTCATCTATCTTCCCTTTTGGAGTCTTCTTTTCTAAATATTTTTCTATAAATACCAAAGTTCTATTTACAAAATTTCCATAAACCCCAAGAAGTTCACCATTATTTGAATTTATAAATTCTCTGTAAGAAAAATCCCCATCTCTTTTTTCAGGTCCATTTATTGTAAAAAAGTAGCGAATTGCATCTATGTTATATTTTTCAATCAAATCCTTAATCCAAACAGCATGATCTTTGCTTGTAGATATTTTTTGTCCATCTAAGGTCATATATTCACTTGAAATTATAGCATCAGGCAGATGATATCCTCCTTCACATAAAAGTAAAGCAGGTAAAATCACGCTATGAAAAGGGATATTATCTTTTCCATGGACATAATAATGAAAGGAATCTTCATTTTTAAAATAGTTATCAAAATTTTCCCCCGTTCTTAAACAGCTAATGTAACAACCTGATAGATAACCTAAAACATTTTCTGCCCATATATATATCTTTTTATCTTCATAGCCTTTCTTTGGAACATCAATTCCAAAATCAATATCCCGAGTTAAAGCCCTATCTTTTAAACCTTCAGATATATATCTATTTGTGAGAGAAATTGCATTCTTTCTCCATGTGCTTTCATCTATATTGTCTTTTATTTTATCTTGAAAATCAGACAGCTTTAAATACAAGTGCTTTGATGGCTTTAGAGTAACTTTATTAGAGCATATAGCACAAGTGGGATATTTTAAATCGCTTGAATCAAAAACAGCATTGCACTTTTCACATTGATCTCCTCTTGTATCTTCGCCACAGTTTGGGCATATACCATTTACAAATCTGTCAGGCAAAAATCTATTGCAAAACTCACAAAAACACTGTTTAGAAGTCTTTTCCTCTATGCTATTCGATTCATATAATTTTCTATGGAAATTCATCACAAAATCTTTGTGCTCGTTAGATGAAGTTTTTCCATAATGATCATAGGAAAACCCTAAATCATCAAAACATTTTACAAACTCATTATGATAATATTCCGAAATTTCCTCTGGAGAAACCCCTTCTTTTTTTGCTTTTAGAGTTATTGGAGTTCCATGACAATCGGTTCCAGATATATACTTTACAGAATATCCATTTTGTCTATAGAACCTTGCGATTACATCACCAGGTAAAAGAGCTGCAATGTGGCCTATGTGCAAAGAACCATTTGCATAAGGCCAAGCGCCTCCTATTAAGATATTCATACTATCACCTCATTATTTGAATTTAGGCAAATAAAAAAATTCTCACCTCCAAAAATAAATATTTTTAAGGACGAGAGAACTTCGTGATACCACCCTAAATTCGCTTATACCTCACGATATAAACCTCATCGAGTACGGTCCAGAGATGACTGAACTTATACTCTATCACTTTAACGTGTGAACCCGTCATAGCCTATGGATTTATCCAGTTGGTATGAAACTCAAAGACCATCTTCAATAAATAATCACTTTATCTTCTTTCAGCCTAAGGAAGATTTCTCTTTAAAAGTTATATCTATCTACTCTTCTCTTCATTGTATTTTTTATATTTTATTTATAATTTATTATACTATATTTGATTATTTTTTAACAGGAAAATAAACTTCTGTAATATATTCTTCAGGTGAAATACCTGTACGAGGATCTGTTAAATATACTTCATATGGCGGTGCGGCGATGCTATAGCCTTCCTTGTGAATCCATTCCTCAATTTTTGCATATATAGATGGCAATTCAGAATAAGGTCCTTTTAGTGTCCCCATAACACATAAGCTTCCACAAAGTTCCCTTGTACCTTTTATAGTTTCTTTAATAGGTATAGCGATTTCTGTATCATTGCTCTCTGGATTAAACTCTTTATCATGGTAAATAAACATTGGATCTCCAGACATAGACAACTTTTCTCTTGCTATTTTCTCAAAAAGCATCCCTAAGTATTTGCTATAATCGTTGATACTCATTTTTTCCCTTATTGAGAGAATATTTTTTGGTGCAGTCTCCATTAATTTAACTTCTATATTATCAAGATATGACATAATATTAATTCCCCTTTCTAAATTTATGATATCTTTTTGTAATTGTCTCAAAACGTATTGATAATTTTCTAACTTTTCTTTAATATTGCGTTGCTTTTGCTTTATAAGAAAGTATAAAATATTGTCATCGTAAGACTTTTTTAAAACCTCTCCAATCTCTTCAAGAGAAAAGCAATACAACTTTAGCTTATTTATCATCAATATGCTCTTTAGCTGACTAACATCATAATAACGATAGCCATTATTTTTTACGCAAGTAGGCTTTAACAAGCCAATTTCATCATAATACCTCAGTGTCTTTGTTGTTACATTGCTTATTTTTGAAAATTCGCCTATTGACAGCATTTTATGCCTCCTATCTGTTCTTAATTCTATTCTCAATCCGGATTTGATTCTAGTATAAGTGTTCCAGCAAGGGGAAAGTCAACTGCAATTTTTATTTTTTTGTAATTTGTAAGAGATATTGATAAGTTAACTCCAAATTTTCAATATATACATAATGATATTTATGTAATCAAAATTCTGAAATAAAAAACCTCTTATAGCAGTATTTATAAACTCATATCTAAAAATATATCATATTACACCATTTTTTTCATAATTTTCTTTATGCTAATTATCTTCTTTATTCTATAAAATTTTTAGGCATTTTTATCGAATAAAGAAGTCTTTTTATAAATTATTCATTTTTGATTTAAATTACTCTAGAACCTCTTCTGATCCTTTATCTTCTAATAATCCAAATGTCACCATAGTAGCCATATCAACTATATCATCAACAAAGTACCTGTTCATATGTGCTGTATTGCAGCTTACCTTTATATAATCATCTATATTGAAATTTTCATCTTCTTCTGAAAAAAACTCCTCAGTCCTCTCCTTAAACACCTCTACAAACTGTGCAAAGGCATTTACACAATCCTTTTTTATTTCTATCTTTATTATCGTGGTTTCAGGAAGCTTATCATTAAGCTCTATTACCTTATCCTTTACATTTTCTATATTAAGCTCCTTATCACTTACAAGGTCTTTTAGAATTTTGCATTTATTTAAATTCAAAGTTCCTATTACATCAAAAATCTTATCTTGTACATCATGATTAACTTTTGATAATAACCTTGCTGTAGTCAGATTTATCTCATGGGAAGAAAATAATAAATCAGATTTTTCTGAAAGATTCTCAAGAGGCATGTAGTTATAATATGTGCTCTCAGAAACCCCAAAGCTTTCCGATATCTCCTTTCCTATATTTGTATCATTTCTATGACCCTTTAAATTTTTCATCAGATCCCTTCTCTTAATAAGAAGCCTCATAAGGTCATCTTTTTTGATATCTTTATAGTTTATATCGCTATCTATCCTTAAAACCTTCAAAACATCTAAAGAAACCTCAGAGCTATCAAGTA
>JAVBPQ010000180.1:0-29105 GCA_031549525.1 Clostridiaceae bacterium
GTAGCTCGAATAAAGGTCTTTCTTGAGATTGTTCTATAGCTTAAGTTAGAAGATATTATCATGCTTTCAAGCTTTAGAGGGTCTATTTTATCTTTTTCTATAATAAAACATGGAAGGGTGCTATATTTATCTATCTTTGAAACATCATAGAGAGCACGAAGAGCTATAAGCCTTGTTCTGCCTATTATCACAGTATACTTTCCATCTCCATCATCTAAAGCAATGCAAGGACTTAAGATATTGTCATTTTCTATAGATGAAATAGCGTTCAGGAGTTGTTCATTGTCGGGAAAATCAAAGAAATTTAATTTATCTTCAGCCCTAAGCTTTAATATAGGAATCCTCTGAAAATTTTGAAATATATCTATATCATTTAAATTTTGAATATTATCATCAGCTTTACTATTTTCTAAGGCTTCTTTTTTCTTTTTTTCTTCTCTTACCTCATTTAAAAGCTCTTGAATCATTGGGTCGTTAAAGTCTACAGTCAATCCCTTTTCTTCTTCTTGAAATCTTGAATCATCGTTATTATTCATATTGCTACGCTCCCTTAATTTAAAATTTAGTCTATTATTAAATGAGTATTTTAAAGATTAAAAAATTATGACAAAAATAAAAAAAATATATCTTTACAATATTTTAAATTAAAAAGGAGCTGGCATTGCAACAGCTCCAAATATTTCTGTATTTAAAAAAGTCTTATTTCTTTGATTCAAATCTAAGATTTCTAAAATATAAGACCAAATCTAAAGAGATCATCATAAAATTTAAACAATATAGATATATAACATTATCAAAACGATAGAAAACCTTGTTTAAAATGCCGAATATATAACCTATACATAAGACCCCTAAAAAAATAGGGCTCTTCCCTAAAGTTGATCTTGAAGTAAAGGATCTATAGATTGAGAAAGGCCATGCTGCACCAAAACAAACCAACATCCCAATTTCAAATAAACTCATAAAAATACCACCTTGCTAAAATTTGTTAAAAATATGGTTAAACTAAAAATATGTTCTATTATATCATAAAAGGTTTCTAAGTTCCTTTTTGGTAACTTTATATTAAAAAATTTTTAAATTTTTTTCAAAACAATATATGCAATCATATATAATGTTACTATATACAGGAGGTATGCAAATGTCTCAATTTGATAAACTAATTCAAAACTTAAAACATATGGACAACAAACTAAGATTTGAAGAACTTAAAAAGATACTCCAACACATTGGTTATAAAGGAAAAAAACCGAGGAGTGGAAGTAGCCATTGGACATTCAGAAAAGAAAGACATGAGCCAATCACAGTTCCTGAAAAATATCCCATCAAAATAGCTTACATATTGATGGTTAAACAAGCCTTTGAGATATGGGAACTTGAAAATGAAGAAAGAAAAAAGAAAGAGGAGGGTTCTTAAAAATGAATAAAGACTTAAACTATTACATGAATCTCAATTACAGAATTGAAATTCTGGAAGACAAAGAAGAAGGTGGATTCGCTTTACAGCACCCTGAACTCCTCGGCTGTATAACATGTGCGGATACAATAGAAAACGGTATTGAAATGCTTAAAGATGCAAAAAAAGCCTGGATTGAAGCTGCTTTGGAAGATAATATACCCATCCCAGAGCCTTATGTATTAACCCAAGATTATAGTGGTGAAATACTTATAAAACTACCTAAAACTCTGCATAAAAAGTTAATACAAATGGCTGAAATGGAAGGCGTTTCAATGAATCAATATTGTTTATATAAGCTAAGCAGATGAAAAATATTTGGAAAGTAATTCTAAAATAAAAAGCTTCCTGAGTAACTGAGGAAGCTTTTTATTATATTATAGAGCAGGTTTGTCTGCAGTAAGCTCAATTAAGTGGTTGCCTTGTATAACATCGCTAGCAGTTGTATTATAATTTTTAACTCTGTTGTTTACAGCATAAAATACAACTCTCCATAAAGTTGGTATAGCTGGAGCTTCTTCAAAGAATTGTTTTTGCCAATCTTGATATTGCTGAGCTAAATAATCGCTATCCCATGCTTTATCTGATGATATGTTGGCTATTATTTCATCAAATTTATCGCTTGTATAACGGGTATAGTTTGCATTGGATTTATGTCCCCATAAATTTGATGGATTAGGATCGTATCCTGTTTGCCATGCAGCATCATACATATCGATGGCAGGATCATCCATTTCAACAGCATCATAGAATGCATTAAACTCTGTAAGTCTGCCGTTAAATAATTCAACATTAAGTCCAACTTCTTTCCATTGCTCTATTTTATATTGAGCTATGGTATCAGCTCCTTGTCCTTCCATCATGGCCCAGGTTATTTTAAATGGCTGTCCATTTGGGTCTTCTCTAAAGCCATCATTATTTACATCTTTATAACCTGCTTCATCAAGCAATTGTTTTGCTTTTTCTGGGTTATAATTATATCCTTCTAAGGATTTATTTTGATAGGAAGCATGTCTTGGGGTTATTACAGTAGTTGCCAAAACTCTAAGGCCATTGTATAGAGTTTCTCCAAGCTCTGCATTGTTAATAGCATAACCTATAGCTTGGCGAAGCTGTAAATTATTCATCTTTGAATCAGGGTTATATATATTTGTAGTTGTTTCAGCGTCAAATTTTCCAAGTTTAAATCCTGTATATGAGAAAACTGTGGCAAGATCACCAACGTATTGGTAATTTGTTGGATTCATATAATCAGGATATTGCTGTGCTGAAAATTCTGCTATATCAAATTTTCCTTCTTTCATAGCAGCTGGAATAAGATCAGGTTTAGTTAAAGTTACAATAACTCCATCAAGTTTAGGTTTTCCTCTCCAATAATCATCAAATCTTTCAAATTCAACAGATTCTCCAGGAACCACATTTTTAACTTTAAATGCACCATAACCAATAGGAGTGCTACGAGTTTTTTCGTGTGCTGCCATGTCCTTTACTTCTATTCCTTCCCAATAATGTCTTGGTATAGGACTTGACCAGAATCCGCCTACTAAAGTAGAAGGCATAAACTCTTTAAATTCTATAGTCAATGTTTTCTTGTCATCTGAAAGGGTAAGACCTGCAATTTTATCTGAAGCTCCATCATGATATTCTACAGCTCCAACCACATTCATCATCTTTTCATCATAACGAAGACCTTTATAATCCTTATTGCATATTACTTCATAAGCAAACACAAGATCATCCATAGTAACAGGCTCACCATCATGCCATTTAATATTATCATTTATAGTAAGAGTTATAGTCTTTTTATCCTTATCATATGTATAAGTTGCAGCTCCATCTTGGTCCGCTACAAAGTTTTCATCATAACTTATTATTCCTTCAGTAAACCAGTCAATTATTTGAGCATCATAATTGTCTTCATAAAATACTGGATTTAAAGTACCTGCAAAGCTTGAAGAAGATACAAGAGCAACGTTTAAAACTCCACCATCTATAGCTGGACTTTCATTTACGACCTCTTTAGGAAATGGAGATAGGGAACCTGCATCTTTTGTTCCTCCTGAAGTTGTGTTTTGTGCTGCAGTGGTATTTTCAGAAGCAGTATTTTGAGCTACAGTTGTATCAGCAGGAGGTGCAGTTGTGGTGTTTCCTGCTGTACCTCCTCCTCCTGTGCAACCAGTCAATACCATTGAACACAGCATAGCTGTAGATAATGTAACAGATATTAATTTTTTAAAATTCATTTTTTATCCTCCTTTAATATTATTTAATGAACTCTTTGTTTTGAATCAGCAGCTCTTTTAATAGCCTGGCCTACGAAGTTTATGCAGAGCATCATAACTAAAATCAAAATTACTGCAGGCATCCATTGCCATGGTCTATTTTGTATATTTTCAGGGCTGCTTGCATGACTTAGAAGGGTTCCAAGGCTTGGGGTACTAAATGGAAGTCCAAATCCTAAGAAGGATAGACCAGTCTCTATACCCATATTTGCTGCTAAATTTAAGGTTAGGTTGACGATTATTATAGAAGTTATATTGGGAAGAACTTCTTTAAACATTATTACAAAATTATTAGTTCCTAATGTTTTAGATGCGGATACATAATCTAAATTGCTCTGCTGCAAGGTTTTAGCACGAATCAATCTTGCTTTATGCATCCAGTTTAAAAGGGTCAATACTCCTACTAGGGTCATAACATTATAATTTGGAATTAAAGAAACTAATACAATTATGATCATGAGGTTTGGGAGCATAGATAAAAAATCCAGTATACGCATGATGATATTGTCGATGACTCCGCCATAAAATCCTGCAATAAGACCCACTAAAATTCCTATTACCCCACAGGAGATGGTGACACCAAATGCTATTAAAAATGAATTCCTAGCGCCTATAAAAAGCTGGCCTAGCATATCTCTTCCAGAAGGGTCAGTTCCTAAAATCCATTTTTCTGAGGGAGGTTTATTTAAACTTCCAAGGGCTACCTTTGTCACATTTGCATCTTTAAAAAACATGCTTCCTACGAAAACAACCACCATGATTAAACAAAATAATATAAGTGAAATAAGCGCAATCTTGTCATGGACTATTTCCTTCCACATTACCTTAAAGAAGGATGGAGCTTCGCTTATGTTATCAGCGCTTTCCATATAGATTGTAGGTGTTTTATTTTTCTCCATTTAAAATCCTCCTTCTCTACTTAATGCGAATTCTAGGATCCACTAAGGTTATAAATATATCAGATAACAATGTTCCTAATACTGTTAATACAGCATAGAAAATTACCAAAGTGTTTACAACGGCATAATCTCTCCGCAATATAGATTCAATAAATAGGTTGCCCATACCAGGATATGAAAATACCCTCTCTATAAAAATGGAACCAGCAAGAAGACCTGTTATTTGATAGCCTAAACTTGAAGCAACAGGAATGAGCGCATTTCTTAAAATATGGCGGGAGTATATTATATTTCCAGGGACCCCTTTTGATTTTGCAGTTACAACAAAATCGGAATTTTCATAGTCTACAATCTCGCTTCTTAAATATTGAATAGTGCCTGTTGTGTATATAAAAGCTCCTGTAAAGGCTGGTAAAACCATATGATATAATCTGCTTATAAAATGTTCAATTGTATCTTTTGCAATTTTGACATCCACGCTTCCACTAAATGGAAATATTTTGAATTTTAGAGCGAAAAAATAAATATTTAAAAGTCCAAAAACAACAGTGGGTGTCGCAAGGGCGACAAATGTATAAATGGTGATTGCTTTTTCCTGCCATTTTTTATTGTAGCGTCCTGCTAAAATTCCTAGAGGAATAGCGATAGCATATGTCATTATAAGGGTTAAAAGAGAAAGTCCAAAAGTATTATAAGCTTTTTCTCCAATCAGTTGCGTTACAGGAATTTTATAAAATGTACTATCTCCAAAATCTCCCACCAAAGCATGGGATGCCCAGCGTATATATTTTACATACCACGGGTCATAAAAACCCCATTGCTGCCTTAACTCTTCAAGCCTTGCAGGAGATACATTAGGGTCTATTTTACCTGTTAAAGCATCACCTGGCATAAAATTAGCAAGCAAAAAAATCAATAAACTAAGCAATATTATCTGAGGTATGAGGATAAGGATTCTTCTAGCAAAGGTTTTCCACATTTTTACCCCTCCTTTTCTTTAAAGTCTTAAGGCATTGCAACAAAATGTTTATTGCCTATGTCTTTTAAATCATAAACCTTGCCATCTTTATCGTAATACTCATCATACCTTTTCTCATATTCAGAGGCTATCAAGTTTCTGTGAGCGTCGCTTTTATATCTCATATGGGGATCTATATTTGGAATTGCTGCGAGAAGTTTTTTAGTATAAATGTGCTGAGGGTTGTCGTAGATTTCATTTTTTTCTCCAACTTCAACGAAGCGGCCGTTGTGCATTATAGATATCTTTGAACACATATGCTTTACAACACCTAAATCGTGGCTTATAAACAAATAAGCTAATTTAAATTGCTTTTGTATATCTTTCATAAAGTTTAAAACTTGAGCTTGAATGGATAGATCGAGGGCAGATACAGGCTCGTCTGCAATTATAAGCTTAGGCCTTAAAGCTACTGCTCTTGCTATACCGATTCTCTGTCTTTGTCCTCCTGAAAATTCGTGAGGATATTTAACTGCATTTTCAGGGCTTAAACCTACAATAGATAATAATTTATTTACCTCATTTTTTTCTTCAAGAGGGGTTAAATTTTTAAAATTTCTAAGTGGCTCTGCTATTATGTCTCTCACTCTTTTTTTAGGATTTAATGAGGAATATACATCTTGAAAGATCATCTGAACCCCTTCACGATAGGAAGAATGATTTTTTCCTATGAATTTAGTGATATCTTCACCATTAAACATGATTTCACCTGAGGTTATTTTGGCAAGACCTACAATAGCTTTTCCTGTGGTGCTCTTTCCTGAACCAGATTCACCAACAAGCCCCATAGTTTCGCCTTCTTCTATAGTAAAGCTTATGTTATCTACTGCTTTAACATAGTCCACTGTACGGCTAAAAATGCCGCCTTTAATTGGATAGTAAACTTTAAGATCTTTAACTTCTATAAGAGACATCTTTAAACCCCACTTTCATTTTCAAAGTGAAATGTTTTATAACAAGAGCATAAGACATAATGGTCAGGGTTTACTTCATGATACTTGGGATTTTTTTCATGAGCTTCTTCTTTTATCCAAGGAATTCTTGGGGAAAAGCGGCATCCTGTTCGTTTTAGTCTAAGAAGAGATGGTACCATACCATGAATGGTGTTGAGAGCGGCATCATCCCCTTTTTGTTGTTCAATGGATGGCATAGAAGCGAGTAGGGATTTTGTATAAGGGTGTTTAGGATTATGAAATATTTCCGTAACATGGGCCATTTCTACGATTTGTCCAGCATACATTACTGCAACCTTATCCGCCATTTCAGCTACAACGCCTAAGTCATGGGTGATTAAGATAATGCCTGACTTCATCTCTTTTTGCAATTTTCTTAAGAGAGAAAGTATCTGAGCTTGAATGGTAACATCTAAAGCTGTTGTCGGTTCATCAGCAATAACTAAGGAAGGTTTACAAGAAAGAGCAATAGCTATCATAGCTCTTTGACGCATGCCTCCTGAGAGTTCATGAGGATATTGATCATATGTAAGCTCAGGTTTTCTAATACCTACATCGTTTAACAGATCCATAGCTCGTTTCTTTTTTTCTTGTGGGTTTAGTTTTGTATGAAAGGTTAAGCTCTCTTCGATTTGAGCACCTATTTTCATAAGAGGATTTAAGGCAGTTAGAGGATCTTGGAATATCATGCCAATATCTTTACCTCTTATTTCATTTAGATCTTTTTCATTAAGAGATAAGATATCTACATCATTAAAATAGATATTACCCTCTATTTTTGTAAAGTGAGGGTTGTGCAATCTTGCGATGGAAAGAGCTAATGCACTTTTGCCACAGCCAGATTCTCCCACAATAGCAAAAACTTCATTTTCATTTATGGTTAAGGAAACAGAATCCACAGCCGCATAGTATTGATTTTCTATGCGAAAAGACGTGGTAAGATTTTTAATTTTGAGCAGTTCTCTATTAGGCACATTATCCTCCCTTTAATAATATTTTTTTTGATTTAATAATAGAAAAATGAATTTAGTTAAAGATTATCTATATTTTATAATAAAAAGTTTAATCTAATTCATATAATTATATCAAGCACTAAAAAGCGTGTCAATCTTAAACCTGCAAAATAAATGGAAGATAATTGCTATGCCTTAGAAATCATTAATGTTTTTTAGACTATATATATTTTTTATAAATGGTGATAAAATATACTAAAAATAAATATATTTTTCATCTAAATATTTGATTGTAGGGGATATTTATGAGGAAAACACTTTCGAGCCTTAATCCAGTTTTCTATTATACCATTGTAAATCTTAGACGATTTCAAAGACATATAAAAAATATATTTAGCAAAAAAAGATATGCAAATTTTATATCGCATGATAAATTGCCCTTTAGAGTTTATAAGCACCAGTCTGTACTTATTAGAAAATTAGGTGAGATAGATTTAACCCTTCAATATAACAAGGTGACTAACTTAAAAATAGCGATTAAAAATTTAAACGGATTGATCATAAGGCCAGGAGAGACATTTTCTTTTTGTCATTTAGTAGGCAACACCACAAAGAAGAAAGGGTATTTAGACGGAATGCTTTTAAGAAATGGTAGAGCTATTTCTGGAACTGGCGGTGGAATATGTCAAATTGCAAATCTAATTCATTGGTTGTGCTTGCATAGCCCTCTCACTGTTTCAGAACGCCATCATCATTCCTTTGATCCATTTCCAGACAGCGGAAGAGTTGTACCTTTTGGAAGTGGAGCAACTATTTTTTATAATTACATGGATTATCAATTTGAAAACACCACTATTTATACATTCCAATTGATTTTTTGGTTCGATGATAAGTGCATCAATGGAGATCTGAGGATAAATGAGGAGCTTCCATATAAATATCATGTTTTTGAAAAAAACCATTCTTTTGTAAAGGTTGGAAATGAATTTTATCGTAAAAATGAACTTTGGAGAAAAAAAGTTTTAAAAATTGGAAGTGGAGAAATTCTTGAAACAGAACTTATACAAAAGAATTTTTCTCTTGTTCTTTACACCCCTAGTGATTTTGAAGCTCAAAGTTAAATATATAATAAAGGCTATGAGAATTTTTATAATTTCATAGCCTTTATCTTTGTAAAAATTATGAAATTATCCTATATTAATGGCTAAATTTATGTTAATATGTTTGTAATATTTTATTTAAAGGGTGAAAATATGTTTATAGCGAAAAAAGATGAAGCCACTGGAAATTTAATGATGTTAATAGATCATTTAAATGGAGTTGCAGGGTTATCGAAAGAGTTTGCTGAAGACTTCAAGCTTTGCAATCAGGCCTTTGTATTAGGATACTTGCATGATTTAGGTAAATACTCTAAAGAATTTCAACGATATGTAAATGGAGAAAATATTATAATAGATCATTCTCTAGCTGGTGCAAAGGAACTTATACATAGATTTTATAGGGATAAGGACCTTTATCCAATTTCTAAAATGCTTGGAATGGTTATAACTGGTCATCATGGTGGGCTATTAGATTTAGGCAGCAATATGGATATAGATAATGGATCTCATGAGGCAAAGCTTAAAAGAGACGCCAAAAATTACTATAAAGGATTTGGTGAGATAGATGAAAGCTTGATAAAGATACATTATGAAGAGATAAATAGTAAGCTTAAAATAACAAAGGATAACAAAAATAAACAAGATAAAAAAGCTCTTGGCTTTATATGGCAAATGATGATAAGGATGCTTTATTCATGTGTTGTAGATGCAAATTTTATAGATAATGAAAGATTCCTTGGTCTTTTCGGAAAAGGAATTTATAAGCCAATTAAAAAGATGATCATGGATTTTGATGATTTTATGATTAAATTTTCAAAGGATAAGAAGAAGAATTCTAATGTTAATATTCTTGAAAAAAGGAATGAAATTTTTAAGAAATCCATGGAAGCTGCTAATAACAATAGAGGACTTTTTACATTGACGGCTCCGTCAGGAGCAGGAAAGACCATGGCAGCACTTGCTTTTTCTCTAAAGCATATGTTGAGAAATGATTTAAAGAGGGTAATTTATGTAGTGCCTTATACAAGTATAGTTGACGATATTGCTGAAAATTTTAAAAAGATGATTGGATCTATAAATGTATTGGAACATCAATGTGATTTTGTTCTCTCTGATGAGAATATAGAGCATGATTATTTAAAATATGATCATGCAACTGAAAATTGGGATATACCTATTGTAGTAACTACAAATACAAAGTTTTTTGAATCCTGTTTTAGCAATAAAAGCTTAATCCTTAGAAAGATACACAATATATCAAATTCAGTTATAATTTTTGATGAGATTCAAAGCATTCCAATGGGATATTTAAACCCATGTATAGCAGTATTAAATGAACTTATGACAAATTATAATTCTAGCATTGTCCTATCCTCTTCCACTTGTTCTAATTTTTATGAATATTTTCATGAAGATATCAAGAAGAAAAAAGTAGATATAGTAAATTACAAAGATTATGATGAAGTTTTTAATAGAACAAAATTAAGTTATCTAGGTGAACAGGATGATGATTATATAATAAAAAAACTAAAGGAGCATAGGAGTGCTCTTTGCATAGTAAATACAAGAAAGCATGCTGTAGAAATCTATAAGAAGATAAAACAAGAAGAGAATGTATTTTGTTTAAGCACCTTGAGTACCCCTAGTGATAGAAAGGAAAAGATAAAAACCATATATGATCTTTTAAAGAATGATAAAAAATGCATAGTGATTTCAACACAAATAGTTGAAGCTTATATGGATCTTGATTTTCAATATGTATATAAGAGTGTATCTAGCATAGATTCAATAATTCAAGCAGCAGGTAGATGTAATAGGGAAGGGCTTTTTAATATAGGAGAAGTATTCGTATTTAGTCCATCTTCAGAGGATGCAAAATTAAATAACGATCTTAAAAACACAGCAAAATATGGAGAGGAAATCTTAAAAGAGTTTGGCAGCAATTCTCTTTCTTCTACTGCTATTGATAAATATTTTAAAACAAAGCATGACTTAGAATTTCATGAAAATAAGCTAGATAAGAAAAATATATTGGATAATTTTATGATTGAAAGACAATTAAAGCTTAATTTTAAAGCGTGCTCAAAAGATTTTAAAATGCTTGAAAGTAATGCCTATGATGTAATAATAGGGCAGGCTCCAGAGGATTTAATTAATAAGCTAAAGGAAGGAATAATTTCAAGAGAGAGTATTAGACAAATATCTGATTATACAGTATCCATATATGAATATGAGTTTAAGATGCTGTATAATAATGATTGTATTGAAATAATCAATGAGCTTATATTTTTAAAGAATTTAGAGCTTTACGATGACGAGATAGGGCTTAACATATTCGATGATAGCCCATCTGAGAGTTATATTTTATGATTTGAATTTTAGTACAAGTTAGTTAAAAAATATGGCATTTAATTATGCTATGATTTATAATGATGGATGATAGATATATAAAATATATAATAAGGGGAGAATTATAAATGAAAAAATCAAATCTATTTTTTACAAGTGTTGCTATGGTTGCCTGTTTAAATTGCATAGCTTTTGTACAACCAGTTTGTGCAAAGACAAAAGTTCAGACTGTAACAAAAGTTCAAACTGTAACAAAAGCTCAGCCTGTAAAGATAAAAACAGCTCTTGCAAAAGGAAAGCATGTATCTTCTGTTAAACTTTCAAAAGGGGTTTTAAATTTTGTAACAAATGTACCAGAAAAGCCTCTTGCTAAACTATATTTTGATCCTGAAAAGACTCATGATGTTGTTTTAACTGATGCAGGTCTTATAAAGTATTTAGGAAGAGAATTTAGACCTTCTTATGTACCAGCAGGGCTTAAAGAGTATGACAGCGGTAATGCATGGTATATAAAGATGAATAACGATGGAACTACTGCTTATGATGTAGTAACAGTAATATATGGCGAAAATGAAGAAGATTTCTTAAACCCTAAGAGAAAAGAATTAGATGTTAAGGTTTCAAAGGGTAAGCTTCCTTTTACTTGCGTTATATTGACTTCAGACACTAAAGTTAAGTCAAATATAAATGGAGTTGAAATAGGAGTAGGATACACTAAAGTAGGGTATAATTACAATGATGCAGGGAAACCTGAAGGATATAATGATGTTTACTCAGCAGAGTTTATATATAAAGGCATAGGATATCAGGTTAAATCAACCAATATATCCCAAGAAGAATTTATTAAAGTTCTTTTATCAATAGTTAAATAATTTTTGAAGGGAATTTAGGATGTTTAAAGATGAAAATATAGGAGAAGTCGTAGCAGTTTGCTTAAGTAAAGAACATACTTTTAGCAAAGAGAAGGTTGAAAAGATAAATCTTTTAAAGGGTCTAGGTGTTGAAGGGGATGCTCATATGGGAAAAACTGTACAGCATCTATCAAGAAAAGAAGAAGATCCTCATTACTTAAATTTAAGACAAGTTCATCTAATCCATTATGAGCTTCTTTGTGAATTAAGAGCAAATGGATTTGATCTTAAAGAAGGAGATCTAGGAGAAAATATTACCACCATAGGATTAGATCTATTAAATATGCCTAAAGGTACAAGGCTTAGAATAGGCGAAAGTGCCTGTGTTGAAATAACTGGTCTTAGAAATCCCTGTGCACAGATAGAGAATTTTAAAAAAGGTCTTCTCTCACAGGTTTTATACAAAGATGAACAAGGTGAACTTATAAGAAAAACAGGAGTAATGGCTATAGTCATAGAGCAAGGCGAAGTAAAGCCAAAGGACAAGATCAAGCTTGAATATCCAGATGAACCATTTTTAAAATTAGAAGTTGTGTGATAAAAATTGCTTCCTTAGAATTAGGAAGCAATTTTAATTTATAGAAGGATAGGAAGCAATTTTAACTTTTTAATTTATATAAGCTTTTCAATATAAGGTTTTATAGAAGAAGGACTAAAAGTAGGAGAAAATCTTGAATTTATATTTCCCTCTCTATCTATTAGAAATTTAGTAAAATTCCACTTTATACTGGTTTTTGTGAAATATTGCTCAAATTCTAGAAGCCTTCTTTTAAACTCTTCAGCCTTTTCATCTTCAGTCTCACAAGGAGCATTTTGTGTTAAATATACAAATAAGGGATGAGCATTCTCTCCATTTACTTCGATCTTAGAAAATATTTTAAAAGTCACTCCATAATTTGTATGACAAAATTTTATAATTTCTTCCTCACTACCAGGGGATTGTTCAAAAAATTGATTGCAGGGAAAATCAAGGATTTCAAATCCTTTATTCTTATACTTTTTATAAAGAGCTTGGAACTCCTTATATTGAGAAGTAAGTCCGCATTTTATTGCAGTATTTACAATCAAAAGAACCTTATTTTTGTAGCTTGAAAGAGAGATATCATCTTTGTTTGCATCCTTTACAGTAAAGTCATATATGCTCATATAATTCACCTCTTAAACGTCTTTCCTTAAGTTTAATTTTATCAAATAGTAATTATTTGTAAATATTTTTTTAAACAAGACAATTTATTTTTTGTCACCTTTTATTACTTTAAAGTTAGAAGCTTTTTTCTTTGACGCAAATACTTCGTTTAATGTATGGCCTTTTCTTGACCAAAATCTTGTAGAATTTGCTACATCTGCAAGATGTCTTCCTAAGCTATGGATATGGTTGTAGGATACATCAAGCCCAAAAGACTTAATGGCTTTAAAAATATCTTGAGGATCTTCTTCATCTCTAAAGAAAAAAACTATATTCTCTAAATAAGATTCTATAAGCTCTTCATCTTCAGTTACAATTTTTTTTATAAAATCTTTAAGAGCTAAGATTTCTGGAGTAATTTCATAGTATCTTTCATCCATATATTTTAAGAGCTCTTCTTTTTTAGGAACATATCTTGGTATATCATTTGTAATCTCATCAAAATCATCTAAATTTTCAGGGGTTAAACTTTCATAATCTTCACTTATTATGTGCTTTTCAAATAGACAATAACCCTTTCCTGAAAAATGGTGTTTTGATAGTATATCAAATAAATCCTTGGCATCTGTTTGATCTTTATTTTGGCTATTATAAATAGATGCTAAATCATCATAAGAAATTATTTTATATAGATTTGCAGCTGCTATTGCATATCTTTCTATCATGTTATAGTGAGATTTGGTTTTTAAGAAATTTTTATCCACTATATTTCTATATATGCTCTTTATCTCCTCTGGAACCACGATATATTGCTTATTATCGTAATGAAATATCTGTATAGTTCCAAAATATCTCATATTGTAAAACTCTTCGGGAAACAGCTTATTATATTCAATATGTTTATTATCAACTAGAATTTTAAGAAATTCCCACATTTTCTCTTCCATTCCATATAGAATTTCTCTAAATTCCTCTTCATCTGTAAGGATTTCATAAGATACTAAGATGAGTTTATCCTTTTTCATCTTATTAAGCCCATTTATGTCACTAAAGCTACAAAGCTTTCTAAGGTCTGAAACAGGCTTTAAAGCAAGTATCTCTTTAAGAGTATAAACTGGGGGACACTCTAAAACAAATTCCTTATCAGATTTATATGGAGTTTCTATAAATTGTTCTTTCATCTATCTTTGCTGCTTTATACTACTATCTAAAGATTGTGGAGGAAAGCAGCTTCTCCTTTCTTGTTTGTTCTTAGCAAATTTAGCTTTAGGAAAATGCTCTTTTTAAAGCATTTATCCTCTTAACCATAGTTTCCCTTACAATTAATTTATCATCTTTAGCCATGGCGTCAAATCCATGGAAAGTTCCTCTTATAAAATTCAATTCTACCTTGCATCCATTTTCTTGAAGCCTTTTGCTATAGGCAATGCCTTCATCTCTTAAGCAATCATACTCCTCTACTTCTATATAAGCATCTGGTAGATCATAGAATCTGTCCATACTCATAGGAGATGCATAACCTAACATTCCTTTATCGCCATCTTTTAAATAGTATTTCCACATTTGCCTGTTGAGGTTTGAGTTCCATCCTGGTGAATCAAAAAATTCTTCTATAGATTCATACGACTGAGATATATCTGTCACAGGGTAGATTAGCATCTGAAAGCAAATAGTTGGTCCATTTCTATCTCTTGATATATGAGGTATTGCAGCAGCAAGTGCACCTCCTGCACTGTCTCCAAATACAGCAATTTTATCCTTTGAAATTCCAATTTCATCAGCATGCTTATAGACCCATACTAAGCTGCTATAACAATCTTCAACACCAAATGGAAATGGATATTTTGGAGCAAGTCTATAATTTACAAATATGACTTTGCAATTTGCATTTAATGAATAAAAACAAGCCATTTTGTGCATATAACCGTAACCTTCTGTCATAAATGCTCCACTATGAAAGTATAACAAGCAGGGAGCATTTTTTTCAATATTTTTTGGCTCATAAATATTTATTTTAATTTTGTCTGAATTATAACCTGGAATGAGCTTATTTGTAACATTTATTCTAGAATCAACTTTAAACATACAGCAGGATATTTTTCCAAGTATATTTAGCAGTTTTATATTTAAAGGTGTCAAGGTGGTGTTTCCTAAATCAAATTTTTTAATATCTCTAAGCTCTTCATTGAAATTATATTTATTTTCCATATATATTTCTCCTAAATATTAACAAATAATATAAGACAAAAACAAGATTTTATATTATAGTAGATTTTTTAGGGAATTCTATTTTCGCACGGAACATTTACCTGGCATTTGCCACATCCATATCTTGGGTTATGTTTTTCTAAAACCTTATTTATAAAATCTGAACATTTTTTATGATCTTTTCCTGTTTCTCTATCTATAGCAGAAGCTGGGCAATTTTTTGCACATTTTCCGCACATGGTGCAATATTCATATATATCCTTATATTTTCTATCATTCTTTTCAAAAGAAAGTGTGGTTATAAGGCTTCCAAATCTTCCTGCTACACCTTTTTCTGTTATTAGGCCTTTTGATAAACCAAATGTTCCAAGACCGCATACAAAAGCTACGTGCCTTTCAGACCAATTGCTGGTATAGGATAATTTTTTATCCCTATAGTTTATTTCTTTTCCTAATGCTCCAAACCATCTAGGATCATAAGATGGCACTACACATTTATAACCTGAATTTTCTATTTCGAGTTTTAAATAAAGAGATAATTCCTTTATAAAAGCTTGACCTTCGATGCGACCATGTAACCATTCATAGGATGGCCATGACATATCGTTTTTATTTGTATTTCTCACTGTATCTGTAAAAGGCAAGAAGAAGGAAATAACTGTATTTGCATCGCAAAGCCATTCCCCTGGCATCATAAAATGCTCACCTATGGCTTTTTCATCCTTTAGTTCTTTAAAATATTCATCCTTAGCTGATCCAAAGCTAAAAATAGGTTCTTCAAAGATTTTCATATTAGAAGATTCCCTCGATAAAGCAATAGGCTCTGGAACATAATTAAATTTTGAATCATTTGTAAAATTAGCAGCTTTTTTCATTATGTCTTCTCTATCCACATTTACACCTCTTTTAACATATCTATTTTAGTTTATTAAAATATAGAAAATAGAAATTAGTTTTAAAAATCAAGATATAATTCCTCTATTAAATTTGCTTCTTTTAAAGCAATAAAAAACAACCATACCATTAAGTAATCCTAGTATAATTCCTGCTAAAACATCTGTCGTATAATGCATATTTAGATATATCCTTGAAATACCCATGAGTATTGCAAAGGAGAAGAATAAAATTGAGTACTTTTTAAAAAATTTTGATAGTATAAAACATGCAGCAAAGGAAGAACTGGTATGTCCTGAAGGAAAAGAATAGGAGTTAAGTTTTGGTATTAGAAGGTCGATATTTAAAGTATTATAAGGTCTTGGTCTTGCTACTATATTCTTTATAATTAAGTCGCATAAGATGTAATTTAATAAAAGTGCACATAATATTAAAAAGCCTAAGGTTTTTAATTTTTTATCCTTAAAAACTATAAAAATAAGAGCTATTGCTATCCACATGATTCCTGCATTGCCAAGCCTTGATATTGTGATCATTATAGGGTTTAAAAACCAAAACTGAAAGTTTTCATTTATATAATTTATAATAGAAATGTCTAAACTACTTACTAAAGCTAACATATAAAAAAGGATTCTCCTATCTTTATTACATTATAAATATATATTAACATTGATTTATGGATTTTTCAAAGGTTAAAATAATATTTAACATATTTAAATTATTAAATTTTTATAATTTATATTGAAAAAAATTAGAATATATGTTATACTTATTAATAGCTAATAAATTTTTGTTAGAATATGTAATTACATAGAAACTGACAATATTCCCATAAATTAAGGATGAATATTGACTTATTATATTGATATAACAAAATTATATTAAATATAATTCAATATTTGCATAAAATGTGCTAGTGCCAACGTGTTAGTGCCAATGCCAAGAGCCATACAGGTTGAATTGAGCTTAGTGCAAAGTGCCAATATCTAGGCCAATGCAGCCTTGAAATGTCATTAAATGACTTTTTAAGGCTTTTTATGCGCAATCTATTGAGCTTTATAAAATATGAGATAAGGGATAATAATTATTGATAGGGGTTTGAGGAAATGGGTAGAGTTATAGTAACAAAGAATCAAAAGAGAAATATTTTAAATACAATGCAAGTAGTGCATGACATAACTCGCAAAGGATATGTGCATGGATTGAATGATCAGGAATATAATTTGCTTTTATCATCAATTTTCTATATAAGCGATGTGATAGCACAATTAAGCGTTGAAGATGATATTAAGGATAAAAAAATATTAGAAGATACAAAAATATTAGAAGATACAAAAATATTAGAAGATACAAAAATATTAGATAATGAAATGGCCATGGAATAATCCATAGCCTTTAATTTTGCCAAAATTTTATTATCTCTTCTTTTAGCCTCTCTGATTTTTCTATTATTAAAAATGATTTTAAATGCTCTAAGAATAATTTTTTATAGTTAAAATAGCTATACCTTTCATCTAGCAATATTATTATCCCTTTATCCTCCATAGTCCTTATAACTCTGCCTGCAGCTTGAAAGACCTTTATTATGCCAGGGTACATATATGCATAGAGATATCCTTTGGAATTTTTATTTTGAAAAAAATCTTTTATTAAATCCCTTTCAATATTAAGCTTAGGTATTCCAACACTTACAATCATAGCCCCGATTAATCTATCTCCCTTTAAATCTATTCCTTCTGAAAACATACCCCCAAGAACGCAAAATCCAAGATGTGTTCTATCTGGATTAGGTGAAAAAAAGTTTAAAAAACTTTCTTTTTCTTCTTCACCTAAATTTTGAGTTTGAATTATAGTTTTAAAATCACTGTATGTACTTATAAAATCATCATATATTGTATTCATATATTCATAAGATGGAAAAAACACCATATAATTTCCAAGCTTTGAATTTGCCATAGCATTTATATATTCTGATATCCTCTTTATAGATAAATTTCTTGCATTGAATCTAGCATCTATATCTTTGCAGATTATTATCCTTCTGTTTTCATAGGGAAATGGATTAGGTATCCTTATAAGCATATCTTTTTCATCCTTCCCAAGAAGGTCCATATGATAATCTATTGGAATTAAAGTTGCAGAAAATAGGATGCTGCTTTTTCCTCTTTTTAAGCATTTTCTTATAAAATTGGAAGGGTCTATGCAATATAGCTTAAATATAAAGTCATCGTTTTCTTCACTGCAATAGATTATATAATAATTTTTATCATATATCTCATATATTCTTAGAAAATTTAACATATTAAAATAAAAATTTATAAGAAAATCCTTCTCTTTAGATGTTTTCATATTAAGAAAGCTCTCCTCAAGCTGTGATGTGACTTTTAAAACTATATCATATATGCTATTTTCCTCCTCTTTAAATATAAAAAAACCATCCTCCATGCATAGCTTTCTATATTCAATGAGCTTTTTATTTAGCATATTTATAGACTTTATAGAGAAATACTTTGAGTTTTTAGAAGCTTCTAATACTTCTTTTTTGCTTATTGCGCTAGAGTACATATCCCTTGTTCTATCTATTAAATTATGGCATTCATCTATTAAAAATACGTATTCTTCACATATGTTTTCAAAGAACCTCCTTAAATATACCCTCATATCAAAGAGATAATTATAATCACATATTATAAAATCTGCATAATTTGATAAATCAAGGGTAAGCTCAAAAGGACATATATTATATTTATTTGAATACTCTTCTATTAATTCATCAGTTAGATTTATATTGTTTTCTATTATCTCAAAGAGAACATCATTTATTTTATCAAAATAATCTATAGAAAGAGGGCAGCTTTCAGGATTGCATGTGCAATCTTTTTTAGGACATATTTTATCCTTTGCTCTTATTTTAATAAAACGCACTGACTTAGAGGATTTATTTATATTGATGAGGGCATCCTCTGCTACTTTTGATGTTATATTTTTAGATGTAAGATAGAAAATCCTATGGCATAGACCTTCGCTCATGGCTTTTAGAGATGGAAATATTGTAGAAATGGTCTTTCCTATGCCTGTAGGTGCTTCGCAAAATACATTGTTAGAATCCTTTATAGCTTTATAAACTCTTATAGCAAAATCTCTCTGACCTTTCCTATATTCTTTAAAGGGAAATTCTATTTTCTTTAATGATTCATTTCTATATAAGTCCCAGTTTATAGAAAAATTTACCCATTTAAAGTATTTTTCCATTAGATCATCAAAAAAAACCTCAAGCTCATAGGAGGAAAAGGTAAACTCTAATATCCTTGTATCTTCGCTATTTATATTAAAATATGTAAGCTTTATATCTATTTTAGATAGATGGTTTTCTTTTAAGAGCATAAATGCATATACCTTTGCTTGTGCTAAATGTACAAAGTAAAAGTCTTCATCTATAAATTCAAGGGGCATAGAGGTAGTCTTTATCTCTTCTATTTTATATCCTAAAAGATTTTTCCATATACCATCTGCTCTTCCTGAAACTTTTATTATAAAATTTTCATAATTAACTTCATAACTTAAATAAACTTCTCTTTGGAATTCTTCTTTTTTGTAAGAATCCTGCAGTTTTTTATGGATTAAGCTTCCTTCTCTTATCCTAGATACCACTTGACTAGATATCCCTTGAAATATATTATTTATGCTCCCTTTTTTAAAGATAAACTCAACAAGATATCTTGCTTGTACAGTTATGATTTCTTTCATTTTGACCCTCACAATTAATATAGTATAATATTAATTGTATTACATTTTAGTTAACAAAAGGAAGCATCCTTGGGGAAAGGAATGCTTCCAGTGATTTATTTTGGTATAGGGTTTGAGGGGTTAAACCACTCAGTTATATTTTATCATAAATAAAATTATTAGACAATATAAGTCATTTTATTTTATAAAGGAGGATAAAATGGTAGATAGTCATGTGCATACAAAAAAATTTTCTTGTGATTCTTTAATTAAAATTGAAGAATATTTACAAAAAAGGCAGGAGGATGATCTTAAGATTGTAATAACTGAGCATATGGATTTAGAATATATGTCACAAGGGGTATTTGTTTTTAATCCAAAAGAATATTTTAATCATTATGATAAATTTAAGAAAAACAACATCCTATTAGGAATTGAAATTGGTATGAGTGAAACATTTTTTAGTGAAAATATGGAAATAATAAGGCAAAATCCATTTGATTTCGTCTTAGCATCAGTTCATTTTGTAGGAGAATTTGATGTTGGATCTAATAGAAAATTTTATGAAAAAAAACAGAAAATTGATGCTTATAAAGAATATATAAATGAAACAATAAAATTAATTGATATTTACCAAAGTATTGATGCACTTGCACATTTCGATTTTGTAGCAAGGTACTCACCCTATGAAGACAAAGAACTATACTTTGATGACACTAAGGAAGAAATATCTAATTTGTTTACTAAAATGATTATGAGGGGAATTGTTTTGGAATTTAATACAAAAAGATTAACCAATGATATCAGTGTACGTGAATACATTAAATTTTTAAAACTTTATAAAGAATTGGGTGGTATGTATGTAACGACAGGTTCTGATGCACACTATTTAGATAATATAGCATATAAGTTTGATTTAGCATATAAAATTTTAAGCCATTTAGGGCTTAAAGCTGTATATTTTAAAAATAGAAATATGGAATATATTTAAGGATAGATTTTATTTTTATAAAAAAGATAAAGAGGAGGAGAAAATATGAAAAAATCTATGATTTTCCTTTTGGTTTTTATAATGTTTATATCATTTTCTGGATGTAAAAAGGATAATGGTAAAGAAAGTGATAAAACATCCAAAACCCAGAGTGCAGAGGCTGATAAAACTACTGATGAGGAAGATAATGAAGAAGATGACACAGAAAAAGCGAATACTACAAAGAAGAAAAACACTAAATTAACTGTTGAGGATATAATCTCAGACTCTATTGCAAATGCTGGTGATATAGAGAGCTATGATCTTAATTTAGATATAAATTCTCCCATGACCTTTATGGGATTTCCGGTGACTTTTACTAGTGTAACAACAGGGACAGCTTTTATAAATCCTATGAAGATGATGACAGAGACACAATCTGTAGTAAAAAATGTGAGTAAAACTAATTCCATTTCTTATATGGAAAAATCAGGGGATTCCATGTATGTGTATTCAAAGCTAAACAATGATGATTGGAAAAAACAAGAGATTGGAAGCAAGAGCAATCAATTTAATGTTTTAGACATGGTGTCTCTTTGCCTTGAGAGTATAGAGAATCTTGATTTAGGCGAAGAAGATGAAGTAGATGGCGAAGGTACTTATGTAATAGAAGGCTCTATAAGCGGAGAATCTATGGAAAAGATAGTAAAGCAATCAGGGCTTTTAAATAATCTATCTTCATTAGGTGGCGGTGCCGATGTAGATCTAGAAGGTATATATGATGATTTAGGTGATATGAATCTCAAGCTTTGGATTCAAAAGGATACATTTTATCCTGTTCAATATGAAATGGACATGACAGAGATCGTAATTAAGATCTTTGATAGGATGAAAGAAGCAGGAACCTCACCATCTGGAGCTATGCTCAATAATTTAAAGGTTAAGAGCTTTAATATTGTAACTAAATTATCTAATTTTAATAATGCAGAAGATTTTGATATTCCAAAGGATGCAAAAAATGCTTAGCTTCATAAAAGATAAATGATAAAATATATGTGGTGATTTGAGAAATTGCCACTTTTTTTATAGTTTATTATTCACTGTTCTGATAAACTATTTAAGATTAATACTTTAAAAAGAGGAGTCAATTTTATGAAAAGAGAATTTCATGTAGAAAATAGAAAGACGATGTATGAAAGTCTTGATAAAAATTCTGTTATAGTGCTCTTTAGTGGAAAGGCACCAAAAAAAACTAGGGATGAATATTATCCTTTTTATGCAAACCGTAATTTTGTTTATATGACTGGGATTGAACAAGCTGAGAGTATAGTACTTGCTCATGTTTATAAAGATGAAATAGATGAAGCTTTATTTATTCTTCCTCCTGATGCTATGGTGGAAAGGTGGAACGGAAAGAGGATAAAACAAGAGGAAGCAAACGAAAAATCTGGCATAGATAATATAAGGTATACTGATGAATTTAATTTACATTTAGATTCTTTGATTTTATCTAAAGGGGTAGAAAATATATATCTTGATTTTGATAAATATACAAAAGATGAGCCAGATGATGCTGCTTATAAGCTTGCTAAATATATAAAGGATAGATTTCCTTTCGTCAATATAAAAAATTTGCAGATGCAGCTAAGAAAACAGAGAACTTTAAAAAAGCAGTGTGAAATAGATGCTATGAGATTTGCTGAAACTATTACAAGAGATGGAATTTTATCTATGATGAAAATTTCTAAACCAGGCTTATTTGAGTATCAATATAAAGCTGAATTTGATTATACTCTTGCTCAGAAGGGAGTGTTATCACCAGCCTTCCCATCTATAATAAGTGCAGGGAAAAATAATTTTTTCATACATTATTATGATTATAGAGGTCAAGCTCAAGATGGAGATATGATATTAAACGATGTCGGGGCTTGCTGGGACAATGAAGCAAACGACGTTTCAAGAGGGTGGCCATGTAATGGTAAATTTAATGAACGCCAAAGGCTTTTATATCAATGTGCATATAATACTTCAGAGTATATGTTTAAAATATTAAAGCCAGGGATGCCTATGAGCAGCGTCGATTTAACCATCAGAAAGCATAATTTTGAACAGCTAAGAGAAATTGGTCTATGTAAGAATTATGAAGAGGTTGGAAAATATATGTGGCATGGAGGGGCTCATCATGTAGGATATGATGTCCATGATCTTGTGGATATGACTATGCCGCTTACACCTAATATGGTATTTTGCGTGGATATTGGAATTTACTGTGAAGATTGGGGCATAGGCTTTAGGCTTGAGGATAATTGCTTAATTACTGAGAATGGATGTGAGAATCTTTCAAAAATTACTCCAAGGAGCATAGATGATATTGAAGCTGCAATGGGAAAAAGGTAAATATTTTGAAAGCATATTTAGAAGAGCATAATATTTTAGAGGAATATAAAATTATAAGGTCAGATAGGAAAACCGTAGCAATACATATAACTAATGATGCTACCATCGAAGTTCGTGCACCTTATTTAGTCTCTAAAGATGTAATAGATGAGTTTTTAAAGTTAAAAGAGAGATGGATTTTAGAAAAGCTCCATATGATGAGAGAATTTAAGGAAAAAAGGATAAAATTCACTTTAGATTATGGTGAAAAAATACTTCTAAGAGGTGAAGACTACACCATAAAAGGTGTTTTAGGGAATAAAATATATTTTAAGGAAAGAGATCTTTGCATTCCTTTTAACTTAAATAAAGATGAAATCAAATACAATGTGATCAAGATGTATAAACTGCAGGCTAAAAATATACTAATAGAAAAGATACGATATTATTCTAAATATATGGATGTAAAACCCATAGCAGTAAAAATAAATTCAGATATGACAAGATGGGGAAGCTGCAGTGGAAGGAACAGCTTAAACTTTTCCTGGAGGGTGATTTTAGCAAAGGATGATATCATAAATTATGTGGTGGTACATGAACTTGCACATATAAAAGAACATAACCACTCTAAGAGATTTTGGAAAGAAGTTGAGAGGCTTATTCCAGATTTTAAAGTTAAAATAGAAGAGCTTAAAAATTTACAGTATAGGCTAACAGGGGAAGATTGGGACTAATATAGAATATCAAAAGCTAACTAAAAAGGGCTGGGAGCTATGGCAGAACTGATAAAAAATCAGTGATAAATAGCTCCCTTTAAATTTAGATGGATTTAAAGTATATTTTATATATTTTTGCTATAATTATACATTGACAATTATAAATATCCCTATTACAATAGTGTGAAAGAATTTTATATTCAAGCCATTTTCTAGATTTTTTTAATTGGTTCTTTTCAATACATATTTTTCAAATATCTGAATCTAACACTATATCTTAAATTTTTTTAATTTTAAACAGATATATAAATGAATTTAGATTAATTTTTTTAAATTTAAAGACATTTTTATATAAAAAAAATAAATATTTCAGGAGGTATTGAAATGGAAGTTATTGCAAAGTACACAATCCTAGCTTTTGTAATTGTTGTTGGAGCGATGGCAATAGGGGATATTGTATCAACAAAAACTAAAGCATTTGTTCCGTCGGTTTTTGTAACTGCTATCATTTTTTTATTCGGTTATTGGTGGATCTTTCCTAAAAATATTGTTGAAGTAGCTGGTTTTGCTTCTCCAGTAGTAACTTTGTCTATGCTGCTCTTAATAACTCACATGGGTACTATGATGAGTTTAAAAGAACTAGCCAGTGAATGGAAGACTGTATGTATTGCACTTGTTGGAATTGTCGGTATATGTCTTGGTACTATGACATTAGGTCAATTGATTTTTGGTTTTGATAAAGCAGTAATTGCTACACCCCCACTTACAGGAGGAGTTGTAGCTGCGCTTGAAATGCAGGCAAGGGCACAGGAAATCGGAAATGAAGAATTGGCTGTTTTGGCAATTTTGGTATATATAATGCAAGGATTTGCAGGATATCCTCTTACAGCAATCTTTTTGAATAAAGAAGCAAAAAGATTGCAAACTAGTTATAGAAGTGATAAAAGTAAAGCAAAAAATTTATCGACTTCTGAGAAAAAAGAAGAAAAAAGCAAGTTAGCAATCATCCCACCAACTCCAAAAAAATATGCTACAACATTTGTGTTATTATTAAAATTAGCTGTCATTGCAATGCTTGCTTTTTTTATGGAATCATGGTTTAAATCTCTTACAACAATAACTCTTTCAAAATATGTATGGTGTTTATTATTTGGAGCACTTGCTGCAGAATTTGGATTCTTAGAGAGAAGTATTTTAAATATAGCTAATTCATTTGGTTTTTTGATTACAATTTTGATGGCTTTTATATTTTCAGGTCTAGCAAATGCAACCCCAGAAATGCTTGCTAGGGTAGTATTGCCCCTTGTAGGAATAATCTTATTTGGAGTTATAGGACTTATGGTTTTAGTTTTTTTAGCTGCAAGGTTCTTTGGATATTCAAGAGAAATGGCGTGGTCAGTTGCTTTAACTGCCTTGTATGGTTTCCCAGCAAGTTATATTTTATCTGATGAAGCTTCAAAAGCAGTAGGAGAAAATGATGAAGAAAGAAAATATATAATGGATCGTATACTTCCTAAGATGCTAGTAGGAGGATTTACAACAGTTACAGTAGTTTCAGTAATAATAGCATCCATATTTAAAGGATTTATTAAATAATTTTTTATAGAAAGGAATTATTATGGATACTAAAAAAGATAGAATAAAGAAGGATATAGAATCTTTAGCTAGATTTACAGCAACAGAAGGAAATGGACTCACAAGGTTTACTTACACAAAAGAACATGCTGATGCAAGGGACTATATTAAATCTGTGATGGAAGAAGCAGGACTTTTAGTTTATGAAGACAGTATTGGTTCAATTTTTGGAAGGCTTGAAGGGGAAGATACAAGTAAAACAATCATCATAGGCTCACATTTTGATTCTGTTAAAAATGGCGGAAATTTTGATGGTCAGGCAGGTGTAGTTATAGCCCTTGAAATAGCAAGGGTTTTTAAAGAGCAAAATTTAAAACCAAAGTATTCTATCGAATTTGTAGCTATGGTAGAAGAAGAAGGTGGAAGATTTGGCGGCGGTCTGTTTGCTAGTAGAGTTATGTGTGGCAGAGTAAATAGAGAAGAACTAGATAATTTTAAAGACAAAGATGGGGTTTCAATTGCAAATGCTATGAAAAACTTTGGACTTGATCCTGAAAAGCTCAATGAAGCAATTAGGGATAAAGGCTCAATAGAGGCATTTTTAGAACTTCATATAGAACAAGGTCCTATTTTAGAAAAAAATGAGAAGGACATTGGAATTGTAAATTATATAGTTGGACTTACTCAGCTAGAAATCGAAGTATTTGGACGCGCTGATCATGCAGGTACAACTCCTATGAACATGCGGATGGATGCACTTGATGCTATTTTACCTCATATAAGCAAGATAAGCTCATTTGCAAAAGAAGAAGGGGAAGGCACAGTTGCAACAATAGGAGTATTTGAAATAAAGCCAGGGGCTGCAAATGTTGTACCTAATTACGTGAAATTTACTATTGATGTTAGATCAAAGAATAAAACTTGCATTGAAAATGTAATAGGAAAGATAAAAAATGAATTAAAGGATATGCAAGAATCTAGGGGCAATGATTATAAATTGACCATTAAAACTGAAGTATCTCCTGTAAAAATGGATGAGGAAATTTTTTCAATCTTTGAAGAAAAAGCAAGGATGCTGAATTTATCCACTGAGGTTATGCTAAGTGGAGCAGGGCATGATGCTATGGTGATGGCGAGTATTGCTAAAAGCGGATTGATATTTGTAAAAAGTAAAGAAGGAAGAAGCCATTGTAAAGATGAATGGACTGATTATGAAGATTTAAATAATGGAGCAGAATTAATGCTTGAAACTTTAAAACAATTATCAGGATTATAGAAATATAGAAAGGATGACATTAATGAAATCAAAAGAGTTAGCTAAAAAGTATAAACAATATGTGATTGATATGAGAAGAGAATTCCATATGAATCCAGAACAGAGCATGCAAGAGTATAGGACTTCAAAGAGAATTAAAGAAGAGCTTGATAAAATAGGTGTTGAATATGTAGTCTCTGGAGGAACTGGAGTGGTTGCTACCATAAAAGGAAAAGGGGAAGGTAAAACTGTAGCTCTTCGTGCAGATATGGATGCTCTAAATCTAACTGATAAAAAAGAGACGGAATATAAATCTCAAGTTGAAGGCATGTGCCATGGTTGCGGGCATGATGGACATACTGCTATGCTCCTTGGAGTTGCTAAAGTTCTTAGTGAAATGAAAGATGAGATAAATGGAGTAGTTAAATTATTCTTTCAACCTGGAGAAGAAGTTGCACAAGGTGCAAAAGCTATGATAAAAGATGGAGCACTAGAAGGTGTGGATTCTGTTATGGGTGCTCATCTAATGGTAGATTATCCAACTGGGCTTATTTGCACTCAACCAGGTTCTTTATATGCTTCTGCAGATTTATTTAAAATTAGGATAAAAGGTAAGGGTGGACACGGTTCCATGCCTCATCAAACTGTAGATGCTGTTGTTGTAGGTTCAAGTATTGTGATGAATTTGCAGACTATAGTTAGCCGTGAAACGAGTCCTCTAGATTCAGTGACGGTATCAGTTGGTATATTTAACTCTGGAAGCAGATTTAATATAATCGCTGAGGAAGCATACTTAGAAGGAACCACAAGATATTTTACCTATGCAAAAGGTGAGGAGATTCCAAAAACTATAGATAGGATTGCAAAAGCTACAGCAGAAGCTATGAGGGCAACAGTTGAAACTGAATATCAATATCTCACATTGCCAGTTATAAATGATGAGAGATGTTCAAAGATAGCAGAAAATACAGTGAGAAGCCTTCTTGGTGATGAAGGTGTTGCATTTGTAGAAAAGACACCAGGTGGGGAAGATATGTCTTTCTTTATGAAAGAAAGACCAGGAATAATGGCCTTTATTGGAGCTGGTAATAAAGAGAAGGGTATTGTAAACCCTCATCATCATCCATTATTTGATATAGATGAAGATGCTTTAGAAATAGGAACAAGCTTTTACGCTCAATATGCAATAGATTTTTTAAATAGCGATTTTAAATAATACATTTATCTTAAAATAGCCATCCGCTTTATGGGTGGCTATTTTTTATGAATGAGTAGTATTAAAGTGCCATCTTTAATATATTTAATATATCTTCTTCTGAAAGCTTGACAAATGCACCTAAAGGTCCTGATGGTGAAGCTTTTTTTGCCATCTCATCAAACCTTGAGTTATCTATATTCATCTCAGAGAGCTTTATAGGAAGTCCTAAGGATTTAAAGAAATCCTCTGTCCTATCAATTCCTAAAAGTGCAGTTTCTTCTAGATTATCTAGATTTATATCTATGTTCCATACCCTGTTTGCAAATTGAACAAATCTATTTATATTATTGCTATAAACATATCTCATCCAAGAAGGGAATACGACAGAAAGCCCAGCTCCATGTGTAACATCATAAATGGCGCTGAGTTGATGTTCTATTCTATGGCTAGCCCAGTCTTCTTCTCTTCCAATCCCTAAAAGCCCGTTATGTGCCATAGAGCCTGCTAACATGATTTCACCCCATGCATCATAATTTTCTGGATCTTTAAGGACTATAGGACCATTGTGAATTACGGTTTTTAAAAGGCTCTCACAAAATCCATCTGTTACCTCTACGTTTTTTGTATTTGTGAAATACCTTTCAAAGATATGAGTCATCATATCGCATATACCAGCAGCAGCTTGATTTTTTGGAAGAGAATATGAAAATTCTGGATTCATTATTGCAAATTTAGGTCTTTCTGTAGTTGCCCCAATCTTAAGGAGTCCATCGTCATTTGAGATTACACACCTTGTGCTGGATTCACTACCAGCTGCAGGGATGGTCAATATAACACCTACAGGGACCTCTTTGCTCGCTGTGATTTTTTTTACAAAGAAATCCCACACATCCCCTTCATAGAAAGCTCCTAAACCAATTGCTTTAGCTGAATCTATTACACTACCTCCGCCCACTGCTAAGATAAAGTCAATATCATTCTCTTTAACTATTTTAATTCCTTCTCTAACTAAGGATACTCTAGGGTTTGGTTTGACATTAGGAAGTTCTATAAAAAAGATATCATCTTTCTTTAAAAGATTTACAACCTTATCATAAAGACCAGTCTTTTTAATGCTAGATGAGCCATAATGAAAAAGAA
>JAVBPQ010000071.1:0-22909 GCA_031549525.1 Clostridiaceae bacterium
AGTGTCCCTGCATTTTGCATATGAAGAGCATTTCCACCCCAAACAGCAAACCAAACAATTCCAAATACAGATGGTAAAATCCAGTTAACTATCATATACTGACGTATTGTTCTTCCATAGGAAAGCATTGCAAGAAAAATACCTGTAACAGGAGCATAAGCAATCCAAATTGCCCAGTCAAATAATGTCCAAGATCTGGTAAGTGCAGCCCCTCCATAAGTTCCAGGATCAAATCCCCATTTAAAAAAGTTTTGAAACCACTCTCCAATCCCTGAAACAAATGTATTTGCAAGGAATAATTTAGGTCCAATTATAACTAAAAGGGCTAAAAGTCCATAATAAAACCAAGCATTTAAACTTCCAACAACCTTCAAACCTTTATCAAGTCCAACATAAGTAGAAAAAGTAAAGCAAAATATGATTATAATACCTATAATTATAAAAAGAATTATATTTTTATCTGAAATTCCATATTGGCTCTTTAAACCAGTGATTAATAATGCTATACACATTGTAAGCCCTGAAGTAATTCCTATAGCAAGCCCAAGCATAGAAAGCGTATCTGTAACTGCAGCTAAAGCTCCCTTTGTTATTTTCTCACCAAATAAAGGTTTTAATGTAGAAGTTACGGTGAGCTTTTCTTTTCTATTAAAATATAAAAATGCTACAAGAAGTCCACATATTGCATAAATTGCATAAGGAAAAAAAGTCCAGTTATAAAAGCATCTACCCATAGCAAAGTCAATTGCTGCTTGCGATCCAGGTTCTATACCCACTTTATCAAGCTCTCCCCAAACATTACCAAAATAAATTATAGGCTCATTAACTCCCCATGTAACGATACCAGTTGCAACTCCACCTGTTAGCGCCATAGCAAACCAAGTTCCAAAACTGTACTTTGGCTTAGCATCTTTTCCTCCAAGTTTTATGTCGCCATATTTTGAAAATGTAATAACCACAGCTAAAATTAAAACTGCCATTAAAAGAATTTGATAAAGCCATCCAAAATTATCTAAAGACCAATTAAAAAATGCATTTGATCCTGCTGTTAGAGCTTCATTATTTACTAAACCTATTATTGCAGAAATTGCAACTACTAAAAATGCTGGGATAAATACATCCCACCTAATACCTTGTAATCCTTTGTTATCATTTTTCATACCCTTACCTCCCAATATCAAGTAAATATTCATGGTGAGAATTATATTTTAAAAATCACCTCCTTAATAATGTCCTGCCTTTTATTAATTCATAAGTTTTTTCAATATCTATACTTAAGTTTCTATCCTTATCATAAAATGGTATATATTTTCTAACTTCATTATGTACTTGCTTTGTGATTTTACCAAAATTTTTACCTTCTCTAAAATCCATAGCTTGACATGCATGAATAAGTTCGATAGCTAAAACATATCTTAAATTATCTACTATTTTGCGAATCTTTTGCACAACATATGGTGAATTAGTAGTTCTATCTTCAATATCTCCAGCTAGTGCAAATCCATCTACTGAAGAAGGATTGATTAAATTTCTAATTTCAGTATCTAAAATAGTAAATGTCTTTTGAATAGTACCATAACAAATTGTCTCTACCTTTGGAGATAAAAATCTATTAAGCTTAGTAAATGCAGGATTGACTATTTTTATAGTCCTTAAGCATGAAGATTTAGAAACATGCGACAAGGCTATTCCAAGCATTTCAAAACCTAATACCCAAGTTAAAGGTTCAAAGTTAGCACAAGACATTATCTCTTTATCTTCTAAAATTAAACATGGATTATCATCAGAAGAGTTTAATTGTATGGATAAAAGCTCTTTTGTATACTCTAAGCCATCTAAAACAGCACCATGTACTTGAGTTACATCCCTATATGAAAGAGGATCTTGCACTGGTTTTTCCGAATCAAAATCATAAATATAGCTTCCTTCTATAAAATGAGAAATTCTTTTTGCAACTGTACTTTGACCTTTAAATGGTCTCACCCTATGAGTTTTAGGATTTAAAGGGGAGGTATTTCCATTTAACCCTTCTAAGGATAATGAATAAACTATATCAGCTATTTCCATTATTTCTTCAATTTCTTTTAAACAAATAGCACCCTCTCCAGCACCTAACGCATTGGAGCTAACTATAGCAAGTCCATCTTTAGGTCCAAGAATTAATGGTTTTAAACCTTCTTTTTCAAAAGCGTAAACGGCATCTACCTCTTCACCTTTATACAACACTCTTCCTTCCCCAATCATAGCAAGACCAATATGAGATAGACATCCAATATCAGCTTCACCTACTGAACCTCTTTCAGGTACCATTGGGTGTATGCCCATATTCAACATATTAACATACATCTGTGCTATTTCAGGAGATAGCCCTGTACAACCTACTAATAATGTGTTTAATCTTGCAACAATAGCAGCTCTTACTACTTCTTCTGATGAATATGGCTTTACTGAAATACAATGAGATCTTATTAAATTGTTGTTATACTCTTGAAAAAATTCTTTAAAAACCTTCTTATCTTTGTTCCAACCCACTCCTACATTAAAACCATAAATTGGAACATCTGAATCCACAAGATCAAATACAAGCTTTCTCCCTTGAACAAGCCTTTCTTTTGCCTCTTCACTTATCTCTACTTTTTCATTGTTTCTAGCTATTTCAATCAGCATTTCAATAGTTAAATCTTTTCCTGTTAAGGTTATCATTTTACCACTCACTTTCTTATTATCTCAATTTACCAATCTTCTCTTCTACAATCTCAATGATTTTTCCACTATGTATTAAATCTCTTATATGATTTATATGTGGATATAAGTAAATATCGTTTTCTATAAACGGTACAGTCTTTGCAATCTCGTCAATAACTACCTTTGAAGCACTACCACAGGAATAATTTTCGCTATAAAATTGATGAGCTTGAAAAACAGATAACAATTCTATTGATAAAATATATTCTAGCTTATCTGCTATCTCTCTTGCTTTTTTAGAAGCATTATATCCCATAGCAACATAATCTTCTTGATCTCCGCAGGTTGGTATTGAATCCACAGTAGCTGGATGAGATAAAATCTTCATATCATTTAATAAGCCTGCTTGTGTATATTGAGGAATCATAAGACCAGAATTTAAACCTGGATTTTTAATTAAAAACCATGGATATTCTGATAAATTTCCATTTACCAACCGATTATTTCTTCTTTCAGACATTTTAGCTATATAAGTTGCTGCGATAGCACAAGAATCCATTTCTATACCAACAAAACCTGAATCTGCATTACACCCTGATATAGCTTCCCCATCGTCCTCTTCCTGCCATATTATAGGATTATCACAGCATGAATTTATTTCAACTTCTATTGTGTTTTTTGCATCCATAAGGGTTTTTTTAGAAGCTCCATGCGCTTGTGGTATGGAACGAAGTGATAATGCATCTTGCAGTCTGTAGTTATAATTATGTTTAGCTATTTCTGAATCCTCTAATATTTTTCTTAAATTATATGCCGTATCTCTTTGATTAATATGAGGGCGTACTGACATAAGCCTTTCGTCATATGCTCTTGTAGTCCCCTTTAATATTTCTAAACACATGGCTCCAATTATATCTGCAGTTTTTGCACTATTTATCATATCATATAGCGCAAGAGCTGCAATAGCTGTAACGCTTGTAGTAGCAGAAACCAATACAAGACCTTCTTTAAATGACAATTTAATTGGAGAAAGTCCTGCTCTTTTTAAAGCCTCTTTAGCATCTAAAAGCTCACCTTGAAAATAAGCTTTACCAAGCCCTATTAAAGGCAATGCTATATGAGCTTCAGGGGAAAGATAGCCCACTGAGCCTTCTTTTGGAGAATAAGGCGTAACTTTTCTATTTAAAAACTCCTTAAATAGCTCAACAGTTTCAAGCCTTGCTCCACAATATCCTTGTCCAATATTTTGAAGTATCATGAAAATAATTCCGCGAACTTGCTCTATTGATAAGGGTTCCCCAACTGAAGTTGAATGAGAAATAATTATATTCTCTTGAAGCTTACAAGCATCATTATAAGATATAGTGTTTTTACATAATGCTCCAAAGCCCGTAGTTATGCCATACATTACCCTTTCTTCTCTAACCCATTTTTCAACCAGTTCTTCAGCTTTTTTCACTCTAGACTTATATTCATGAGAAAAATCAACAATTGCATTATATCTAGAAACTTGTACTAGATCATCAATAGTCATAGTTTTACCTAAAGTTATTTTCACATTAAACACTCTTCTTTCTAATAATAAAACCTTTACATACTAACGCACAAAATTAAACGATAATCTATTCCAAAATAGTACCACAATTTTAAAAAAATATAAAGCATATAAAATTTAAAATAAACTAATTTATGATAGAATAAATCAAAGGAGGAATAATTATGGAAATTCAAACTAAATCCACTACAAAAAGAAAGTTTTTTATAATCATAGGTGCTATACTCACCTTATCAATTATTTTTTTATCACTTCAATATTTTATAAAAAATGCTCTAAATGATGAGAATAAAATCCCTTACGATGCAAATTATAAACCAAGCTTCATCATAGATCATAAAGATATTTCACAAATTGAAAAATACCTCAATCTAAATCCACAAATCGTTTCAGAAATATCAGATTCTAAATGGTTATTAACCCATGCATCTGTTGGGAACAACATATTAAAAGGAGTTATATCGCTTAATAGATATGATAAAACGATATACCCACTAAAAATCACAAAATCAGAAAATATGCCTCCAAAAACTATGACTCCTAGCACAATTTATGAAATTGACAGAGGAAATCCTGGAGCATCACAAAAGCTTCAAATATTTAAAACAATAATTCAAAGTGATGATTGGAATAGTCAAATAAATATTGCCATTGATAAGTTTTGTTATATTGACAATCCGCCTTACAATTCATCCCTTACACTATCAGAAAATATTGATAAATCAAGATCCCTTGCAAATGATTATATAAAAAATATGGAAGAGATTCAAAACAATTATCCTGAGGTTATATTTGTATATACCACCATGCCTATTACGGTATCCAATGAAGAAGCAAATTTTATGAGGCTTATGTATAACCTTATCATCAGAGAATATTGTTTAAATAATAAAAAATATCTCTTTGATATTGCTGATATAGAATGCCACAGGGCAGATAACACGATAAATAAATTTAACAGCACTATATCTAAAGAACATGAGGTTGAAATGATGATTTCTAGCTATTCAAATGATGGCGGTCATTTAAATTCAATAGGTCAAAGGCGTCTTGCAAAGGGATGGTATGCTCTTGCTGCTGCAATCGCCCTTAACAAGCTATAACATGAGGATTGTAAAGAAATTAGCTTGCACTAAAATTAAAAATTGAATATAATTAGCTTTGCAATCGTTTATGTATTTAAAAAATAAAAGCTGGGGTGATAAAAATGCAAAAAACAAAGCTAAATATCCGCAGCTATTTTGCCACAGTGTTTGACGGAATGGCTAAAGGGTTGTTTAGTTCTCTCATCATAGGAGTTGTAATAAAACAAATCGGAGTATATACAGGTATAAGCTTACTTGTAACACTTGGACAAATTGCTCAATACTTAATGGGTCCTGCAATAGGTGCAGGTGTTGCACTAAAAAGAGAATGTAAACAATTTACTATCCTGTCAGCCATGGTTGTAGGAGCAATAGGCGCAGGCTCTGTTGTTTTAACTCAAAATGCAAATGGAGGCTTCATAGGAAGTATATTTACAGGAGAGCCTGTTGGAGGATTTATAGCTGCCTTAATTGGTGCAGAAATCGGCAAAAAAATAGAAGGAAAGACTAAATTTGATCTCCTCCTAGTGCCTGGTGCCGTGATTTTAACTGGTGGATTGATAGGTATATTCATATCCCCATTTATGTCTTCGTTTATAAAATGGCTTGGAAGTATTATAAACAATGTAGCAGTGATGCAACCTCTTCCTTCAGGCATATTGCTTGGACTTATAATAGGAATGATCTTATCATCTCCAATTTCATCTGCAGGAGTGTGCATTGCTATAGGTATAGATGGTTTAGCAGCAGGTGCTGCCCTTGCAGGTTGTGCAGCACAAATGGTAGGTTTTGCAGTTTCATCTTATAGAGAAAATAAAATATCTGGATTAATAGGCATAGGTCTTGGCACTTCTAAAATACTTCTGCCTAATATTATAAACAATCCATGGATTTGGGTACCTCCTTCTTTAGCAAGTGCAATCTGCGGAGGTCTATCTGCTACAATATTTAAAATGAAGACTAATTCAGTAGGTGCAGGTATGGGCACATGTGCTTTAATAGGTCCATTTACAACCTTATCCGTCATGGGAAATGGTGCTATTTTAAACATACTCATTTTAAATATAATCATACCAATTATAATAAGCTTTTTAATCTCAGAATATATGAGAAAAAAAGGATTTATTAAACTTGGAGATATGAAATTAAAATAATAATTATTTTTATTATTTTATAATTTTTACTCAACTTTCTCTATCTCATTTCATATATTATAGTAGGCTATTTATTTTCATTTTTTTCATGTTTTTCCTTTCATTAATTTCTAAAATAAAAAAACAGTAAAGCATAAAATAAAAGCTTTTACTGTTTTTTTATTTATATCTCTAATACTATATCTTTTATACACTGCTTCATTTCATAAGTTTTACATATAGCTTTATGAAAAACTTCCTTATCAAATATATCCTTAATATTATTAGGAATATTAGTCTTTGAAACATCGCTTAAAGCTTTAATAGCTTCATAATTTTCATAACTTTTATTTAAAGATAAAATAGCAGAGAGCACATCCTCAGGAAATTTATATGGGCTTGCAGTTGATACTATTAAGTTTTTAGTTAAATCATTAGTCTTTTTAACATATTTATCATAAGCAGAAACTGCAACTGCAGTGTGTGTATCTATTAAATAACCAAGTTCAAAGACCTTTTTTATAGAATCTAATGTCTCTTTTTCATCTGCAAATTCACCATAAAACTCACTAAGATCAAAATCAAACTCATATTTACCTGTTTTATAAAGCTCTTCCATAAAGAGCTTTGTCTTTTTAGCATCCTGTGATATCATAAATAGTAGCCTCTCTAAATTGCTTGAAACTAAGATATCCATGGATGGAGACATGGTTGTGACAAAATCTCTATCCTTATCATAAACCTTACTTCTAAAAAAATCATATAAAACTTTATTAGAATTTGACGCACAGATCAATTTATTTACAGGCAATCCCATCTTCTTTGCAATATAGGCAGCAAGTATATTGCCAAAATTTCCTGTAGGGACTGTTATATTTATCTTCTCATAAATATCTATATATTTATCTTTAACCATGCTAGCATAAGCATAGAAATAATAAACGATCTGAGGAATAAGCCTTCCTATATTTATGGAATTTGCTGAAGAAAATACATATCCTTTTTTATCTAATTCTTTATTAAACCCTTCATCATTAAATATCTTCTTTACCTCTGTCTGAGCATCATCAAAATTTCCCTCTATTCCAATTGCAAAGGTATTTTTTCCTTCTTGGGTTTGCATCTGCAACTTTTGTATATTGGAAACCCCGTTAATTGGATAAAAAACTATAACCTTTATTCCATCTACATCTCTAAAGCCTTCTAAAGCAGCTTTTCCAGTATCTCCGCTTGTTGCAACGAGTATTATGATCTCCTTTTTTAAATCCTGCTTATTTTTAGCTACTCTCATCAAATGAGGAAGTATAGATAGTGCCATATCTTTAAAAGCCAAGGTCTTTCCATGAAATAATTCTAAAAAATAATAATCAGAAAACTTAACTAAAGGAGCAATTCTCTCATCATCAAATTTTGAATCATACGCTTTATCTATACAATCTACAATTTCTTCTTTACTAAAATCATCCAAAAAAAGCTTTAATATTTCATAAGCCATATTCTTGTAATCTAGCATAACTAAATTTTCAAGAGGCATATCTAAATGGGGCATATTATCTATAACATAAAGCCCAGAATCCTTTGCTATGCCATATAATATAGCTTCACTTGCAGTGATCTTAGTGCTATCTCCTCTGGTAGATATAAACATAAATTTCACCTCTAAAACTATTTTTCAAAAACCTTAACACCTTCATTATCAGGTTCAAAAGATAGGATTTTCCAATTAAATGGCAAATCACTTAAGAAATTCTTCATATTTTCATTAAAATCTACTTTATCATTTATTGCCACTATGATAGGCCCTGAACCGCTTAAAAATACACCTTTTGCACCAAATTCCTTTGATTTTTTAAATATTTCCTTTGCATTAGGTATCATCTCCATCCTGTATGGCTGGTGCAATCTATCCTCTGTGGCAACACTTAACTTGTTAAAATCATGAGTTAATAAAGATGCAACTAAAAGAGCTGACCTTTGACAATTAAAAACTGCATCTTCCATAAGAACGCTCTTAGGTAAAATCCCCCTCGCTCTTTTTGTCTCAAATTTAAAATCTGGTATCATCAACGAAAAACATATATTATCTTCTAATAGTTTTGATACATCTATTTTAATATACTCAACCTTTTTTTCACAAGTTGCAAGAATGACTATTCCCCCTAAAATAGCAGCTGTTGAATTATCAGGATGCCCTTCAACTTTTGCTGCAATATCTATGATGTCATCAGTTGAAACCCTATTTCCTGAAAATTCATTTGCGATTGTAATGCCTCCTACAACACAGGCTGCACTGCTTCCTAATCCTCTTGCCATTGGAATCTCATCTTCTTGTACTATTTTAATTCCAGATTCTTTCTTAAATCCAGTTTCATCATAAAATCTTAACATAGATCGATATATGAGATTTGTTTTATCAAGAGGGATTCCTCTATAATTTCCTTTAACGAGTATTTGAACTCCCTTTTCAATCCTCTCCGCATATATATTATTATATAATTTAAAAGCCATACCTATAGAATCAAACCCAGATCCCATATTTGCACTTGTGGCTGGTATCCTTACTTTAATCACAAGCTCACCCCTTAAACCTTCTCATCTATAGTCAGTTTAAATATATCAGGTCTTGAATAATGTCCCATGACATCCATATCCATCTTGCTTAAAGTAACTTCTCCCATATCTAAATCCCCAATCAATATATCTTCTTTATCCCATACTGGCTCTACTATATATTTTCCAAATGGATTAATTATACAGCTTCCCCCAGGGCATATATTCTCAGGCTGATTTTCAAGCTCATTATAACAATTTAAATCTTGAGGATACATGCTCTTTTTCATATGTTGATTGCATGAAATTACAAAACATCTTCCTTCAAGAGCTATATGCCTTACTGTACATTGCCACTCTTCTCTATTATCTGCAGTTGGTGCAATATACAAAGCTATGCCTTTTTTATACATTGCAACTCTAGCAAGAGGCATATAATTTTCCCAGCAAATCAAGGATCCCATCCTTCCATATGGCGTATCTATGGCTGTAAGGGTACTTCCATCTCCTTCACCCCATATACAGCGCTCAAGTGCAGTGGGCTTTAATTTTCTATGCTTCCCTAAAAGGCTGCCGCAAGGTCCAAAAAATAAATTTGTACAATAAAGGGTTCCATCTATCTTCTTTTCATCTCTTTCCACAACCCCTATGGAAATATACACTCCTGCCTCCCTTGCTGCATTTCCAATAGCTTCTGTCACAGGTCCTGGTACTAAAACAGAATTATCATAATACCTCTTCCAATCTCGTCTTCCTTCCATGGTTCTATTTCCTACCACAAGACCAAAAGAAAGCCCTCTTGGATATGCAGGGATAAACGCTTCTGGAAATACTATTAGCTTAGCTCCGCTTTCTGAAGCTTTCTTTATTAAATCAAGTGTTTTTTTAGTTGTTCCCTCTAAATCCATAAATATTGGGGCAGCCTGAACTGCTGCAACGCGCAAAATTTCCTTGCCCTTCTCCATATAAACCTCCAAAATATTTTATTCCTACCTAAATAATCATCACCTAGGAAAGGTTTTCATCTATATATAAACTCTTCTCTTAACATTACTAACAATTCTAGAATATATCAAAATTGGATGTTTATCAATATGGAATACAATTCATTGCACCATTTAAAAGGTTTAAAATTTTTTACTCTTTTTCTAAATTAAAACTTGAAGATTCTAAAAGTAATGTAAGCCTTTCAATATTATAGAGGGTCTTCTCATCTATAAAATGTTCCACTTTTTCTGTTTGTTCAATCTCTTCTTTTGAATTATTTAGTAAACAAAAGAATTTATTTAACACATCATGCCTATGGAGCAAATATTCTCCAATAGCATCACCTTTTGACGTAAGTTTTATGATACCATATTTTTCATATTCCACATAACCAAGATTTTTAAGATTGTTTACCATCTTTGATGATGAAGAAGGCTTCACATTCAATTTATCAGCTAAATTATTTATACGGATAGAGCCTTCTTCCTTTAAACATCGATATATCATCTCAAGATAATCCTCCATTGCATGAGTCATCTTGGAATTATGGATCAATTCGTAACCTTTAAGCGTTCTAAAGTTTTTGTTATTAAACTTTTCCATAAAATCAACTCCAACAAATTGTAACAATATTCATTATTAAGCCATATAATTAGTACAGGAAAACAAAGTTTCCATATGCTAATAAATATTATGAGGTGGCTATTTTTATGAACAAAAATCTTATACCTTTAAATAAAGTTCCTGTAGGGAAAATTGTAAAAGTAAATGCATTGCATTCGACAGGAACTATGAGAAGAAGGCTTTTAGATATAGGGCTTGTTACAGGAACTGTAGTCGAATGCCTCCAAAAAAGCCCACAAGGAGATCCTATTGCATATTTAATACGAGGAGCTGTGATTGCACTTCGCCTTGAAGATGCATCTAATATACTAGTGGAGATGATATGATGACAACAAATAAAGTAATAGCGCTTGCTGGAAATCCAAATGTAGGGAAAAGCACTATATTTAATAAGCTTACAGGACTTAATCAGCACACAGGAAATTGGCCTGGAAAGACTGTAGAAAGTGCCCAAGGAAACTATGTTTTTAATGGTGAAAGCTATACATTAGTAGATATACCTGGGACTTATTCTCTATTAGCTCATTCTGCAGAAGAAGAAATAGCTCGCAATTTTATTTGCTTTGGTGATTCTTTAAACATGGCTGATGGCGTTATAGTAGTTTGTGATGCAACATGCTTTGAGAGAAATTTAAACTTAGTCCTTCAAACCATTGAAATTACGCCTAATGTGGTCGTATGCATAAATTTAATAGACGAAGCTAAAAAAAAGAAAATTCATATTGATTTTAAAAAATTAGAGGAAAATCTTGGCGTGCCTGTAGTTGCAACAAATGCAACAAGAGGAGAAGGCCTTCATATATTAAAATCAAAAATTTCTAATATTAAACCTTTAAAAGATATATCTTTAGCAACAATTGAATATGCTGAGCCTATTGAAGATGCAATATCTATTTTAAAACCTGCTCTTTTAGATAAATGCAAAAATTTAAATCCAAGGTGGCTAGCCATTAGGCTTATAGAAAATGATATCTCCTTTATTAGAGATCTAGAAAGTTATTTAGATAATCTTATAACAAGAGATAATTCAGTATTAAAAGCTATGGATGAAGCAATAAAGCTTCTAAAAAATCATGGAATTTCAAGTGATAATTTTGAAGATTCACTGGTTTTAAGCATTATATCCAAAGCAGAAGATATATGCAAAAAATGTATTTCATTTGAAAATCCTCATTATAATCTTAGAGATAGAAAAATAGATAAAATTCTAACAAGTAAATTAACAGGCATACCTGTGATGCTTCTTCTTTTAGCCTTTATATTCTGGTTGACCATAGTAGGTTCAAATTATCCATCAAGATGGCTTTCTAACTACTTTTTCTTTCTCTTAGAAAAACTTTCAGCTTTTATGAATTATATGCATGTACCTAAACTTCTAAACGATATATTAATTTCTGGAATATTTCGTACAGTTGCCTGGGTTGTTTCTGTTATGCTTCCCCCTATGGCTATTTTCTTTCCTTTATTTACCTTGCTTGAAGATTTAGGATATTTACCAAGGATAGCCTTTAATTTAGATCATAGCTTTAAAAAATGCTGTGCTTGCGGCAAGCAAGCTCTAACCATGTGCATGGGTTTTGGATGCAATGCTGTTGGAGTCACAGGGTGCCGCATAATAGATTCTGAAAGGGAGAGGCTTATAGCCATAATTACAAATAACTTCGTCCCTTGTAACGGCCGGTTTCCAACCCTCATAGCACTTATTACCATGTTCTTTGTGGTCAATATTTCATCTCCATGGCAATCGCTAACATCGAGCTTATTTCTCACTTTAGTTATTTTGCTAGGAGTTTTAATGACTTTCTTAGTCTCTAGAATATTATCACACACTGTTTTAAAAGGCTTACCTTCTTCCTTTGCACTAGAACTGCCGCCTTACAGAAGTCCTCAGATTTTTAAAACAATAATACGTTCAATCTTAGACCGCACCTTGCTTGTTTTAGGACGTGCTATATCAGTAGCTGCTCCTTGTGGGCTCATCATATGGCTTATGGCAAATGTTAAAATTTATGATATGAGCATATTAAGCTATTGTTCTAATTTTTTAGATCCATTCGCAAGGCTCATCGGGCTTGATGGCGTAATTCTCATGGCATTTGTTTTAGGGTTTCCTGCAAATGAAATTGTGTTTCCTATTATGATAATGGCTTATCTTTCACAGGGAAGTATTCTAGAGTTAGATAGTTTAGAAAACCTCAGAGAGCTTCTTATAAATAATGGGTGGACGTGGGTTACTGCTGTATGTGTCATGCTCTTTTCTCTGATGCATTGGCCATGTTCTACCACCTGCCTCACCATAAAAAATGAAACAAAAAGCTTAAAATGGACTGTTATTTCAATTATAGTACCTACAGTAGCAGGAATGACAATATGCCTTTTATTTAATAGTATTGTTCAATTAATTAGATTAATTTAGGATATCTTAATTTATTTAAGACATCCTCTTTTTTTATTGAAAATTAGTCAATAAAGGACTTCCCCCATTAAAACAAGGAAGCCCTTAACTCTCTATTTATGATCTTTATAGTTTTACAACAAGATTTAATTTAACAAGCAGATCGACATATCTTTTTATAATATCCTTATCAAGCCCTGTAAATAGATTGATTATGCTATAAATCTCTGATATCTTTCTTGTACCGTCCATATAAAAAGCTATTAAATGTAAGGATATATCATAAGCCTCAATGTTATCCTTTATACTATATTCAAAATCATTTATCAACTTTTTGTCATCATCTGATTTAGCTAAGATGCTAAGGCGATAAATAGGTCCTTTAAATAATCTTCCAGGAATGAAATCATCCCCCTCCCATGGAGCTTGTTCCATACCTAAATGATGATAATTTTTCATAAAGATTTTACAAGCATCTTTAATGTATTGTATTTGTGCATCTATTTCATCGCAATGAGGGATAAATTTTGTTAAACTTTCACAAGCTTTTATATAAAAATCACAAATATGATTAAACCCATCTGCTACTATTCCATTTAATCTATTATTTAAAGCTTTATCTACTACTTTAGATAAATTTATGCTCATGCTTATATTCATAGAATTAAAGATTTCAGGAAGCATTTTTTCATTTAAATTTGATAGTGAGTAACAATAGCTTGCTGCAAGTGTGCTGGATTTTTTTAATAAGTTTTCGTCAATCATCTCTATTGTATCGCCACTAGTATGATAATTTAAATCTGGAAATTGTATCACCATAGGTGAAGGTATATTAACAGTAGGGTCACACAATACTAAATGGTCGCTTCCACCTACAAAATTGATAACAGAACTATTAAACATAGGTACTGATTCACCAAACACATTTGCATCTTTTTTTAGCTCATCTAAAATATGAATTGCTACATCAGCTACAAAAGATGGGGTAGAATAAGGTAAATAAGTTATGCTTAAAGGACCATATTTTCCACTTTGTCTTCCTCCCACCATATCCATGTTAATTCCAGCTAAGATCTTTTTGCTATCTTCGCCAATAGAATGCAAATAAGCATATGTTCCTGTAAATTCTGGTATTAAAATTAAACGTATGCCTCGTTTTAGACCTTCAAGCTCTCCTCTATCTATCATAGTCTTTATTGCATTTAACGCTTCCATAGATGCAGAAACGCCACTAGCGTTATCATTAGCAGAAGCTCGTGGATGGCAAAGGTGAGCTGTTATCAATATCTCTTCATCCATCTCTCCAGGTAAAAAACCCATTACAACCTCAAATTTTCCATCTTGTAAGGATGAGTCAACATGGCATTTTATTTTTGGCAATTGATCTTTTCCTTCCATACTTTTGCAAATATCTTTAAGCATATCTCCCACTCTTGGGCTTATTACAAACCCAAAGCAATCTATTTCATCATCCTTATCATAATACCAAAATGAAGTATATCTTTTTAAATCATATTGATCTTCTCTAGATCTTGCCTCATCTGTAACAACATAATCAGAAATAAATCCTAAAGCTCCACGATTTTTTATTGCCCACATAAATTTGTTAAAATCATCATTAACAAAGAGAATCTTTTTATTTAAATCTAAATCCTTATAATTACTCTCATCTATTCCTCTATCCATATGAACTATCTCAATTTCACTATTTGTATAATCACAAGGCATAGATCTTTGAATTATAGACATAGCATCTTTAGAAAAATCAGCAAGATTTAATTCATAAGGCTCTATAAGATCACATTTAGCACTATTTATATTCCATTCCTTAAACCCCTGAGAGCATAAATATTTTGCATCTAACTTTGCTTCAAAAGAAAGTATTTTTGAGTCTATTCCCATCCTCTTTAATTCTTCACAACAATACTCAGCGGCTGACCGATATCCCAAAGAAGCTTGTATACGGTGGAATTGAGATATATCATTAACCATTTTATAAAGTCTTTTAGCAGAAATATTTTCACTTATTTTGTTTGCAACAGATCTTATCATTCTTATTTACCTCACCTATAAAGTTTTTAATTTTAAGTATACCTTAAATATTATAAATAAACTAGTGATTTATACTATCATGACAGGAGTATAAATGTTTACAACTAATATTTTAGATAGTATAATAAATGGTACCATAGTAAAAATCTAGATATATTTTTTAAGGATGATATAATTATGTATTCTGTTTTAATTGCCGATGATAATAAACAATGGTTAGATACTTTAGAAATAGGAATAAATAGTCAAGAAGAATTTCATGTAATAACTAAAGCATATGATGGAAAAGAAACTATCATGCAAATACAAAACTTTAAGCCAGATATAATTATTCTTGATATTATTATGCCTGAATATGATGGAGCATATATAGTAAATTACGTAAAAAAACAATTTACTGATTACAACCCAATATTCTATATTCTTTCTGGTATTGGCACTGATACAATCATTAAAATACTAAATGATTTGGATGTAGATTTTTATAGTATGAAGCCAGTATCAGTAGAGATAATCATCGAATCGCTAAAAAATATCATTAAACAACAAACAGAAAATATCACACATCCAATTATGCAAGATAAAGATATTGAAGATGTTAAAATTGTAGTTAAGAATTTAGTCTACCGTTTAGGAATGTCCCCAAACAAATTATCTACAGATTGCATTATTGATGCACTTGTTTTTTATTTTGAAAATCCTGATAGCCTTCGCTTGCTTACAAAGATCTTATATCCTCATGTTGCAAAGCAAAGAGGTATGTCCGCATCATCAGTAGAAAAAAATATAAGAGATGCAATATCTAGAATGAAAAAAAGCAATACAAAGTTATATGAACAAATATTCTCATATTCAGAAGATAAGAGAATCACCAATGGAGAATTCTTATCTGTTGTTGTTGATTATATAAAAAGAAAGGAAATATGAATTAGAATTGACTCTCAATTGAGGTGATATATCGTGAATTTCACTGAATTTAGTTATTCACGACAGATGGAAGCTATTTTAACAATAGTTGCAATAGGATCTACTATTATGCTTTTTTATTTAGTAGTAAAGATCTTATTAAAGATATATGATGAGAATGTTAGTTTGATGAGAAAAGTTCTATTTATCATTCCTGCATGTATTTTTTATACTGTGACAATCTATGGTACATATGCACTCTATGGATTTAAGTCTATTCCTAATGTTATACTTTTGATTATAACCCTTCCTAGTCCTATATTAGCTGCTCTTTGTTATTTTTTAGGAATTAAAGCGTTAAAATTATCTAATGTTAAGTCCATTAATGTTGTACGACAATCATTTTTTTACATGTTGGTTACTATAAACATCAATGCTTTTATACGAAGAACTTTCTTTCACTTTAGATTACCTTATAATTATTTTATTGATGCTATAAGTTTGTTATTATGCGATATTATTTACATTTTATTTTATTTTTTAATTGTTAGTTATGTAAATAAGAATGGCATCATAATTCGTATAAATGACAGCATTAAAATAAAAAACTGGAAATTTGAAATTGTTACAAGTTTTTTAATTATAATTTTAGTATATTTAGTAATAGTTTATATAATAATCATAAACAAACTTCAAGGATTTGAACCTATTGTTGTTGTTATAGGCTTGCTTCTTCTTTTACTTACAGATATTAATTTAGGTTATAATAGGGCATTAAAAAATGAATTTATAATCAAAGATTCATATATAAACAGTTTATCCAATTCTATTGATAGTTTTAATACTCTTAATAAAGAATTTAAAGATGCACTTGATTCATATGATACTTATATAAAAGATGATAATTTAGAAGCATTAAAATCATACCATGAATCTTTAATAAAAAAAACAATGTTAACAAATGAAAAGATAGAGCTTACAAAAAAAATGTCTCAAAATCCATTGCTCGTTTCCACTTTACTTAAAAAACTTGAATATGCAAGTTCTTGTAACGTATTATTTTTTATGCCAGTATTGTGTTCATTAGAAAATATGTATATTGATGATTTAGATTTAAGCATAGTACTTAGTAATTTGCTTGACAATGCAATAGAAGCTGCTGCAATATCTCTTCAAAGGCGAGTCTCATTTTCAATAAAAGAGAAAGATGCAGAATGCAAAACTATCATAATATCTAATAGTACAAAAGATGATGTAGATATTGATAAAATTACACTTCAAAGAATATCAACAAAAGAAGGGCATAATGGACTTGGTATAATTCAAGTACGCAACATTTTGCGTAAGTATTGGAATTGTTCGTTGCATTTTAATTATTATAAAAATGAATTTTCTGTTTATGTTGAATTATGGATGTAGCACACAAAAAGTAGGTGATATATTGCTTCCTAATTTTGAATATTCAACAACTTTGCAAGTACTTTTGTTTTTTGTGTCAACTATAACAGCTATTCTTTTGTTCATATATATTAACAACTTGATATTAAGTATATATGGTGAGAAGGTAAGTTTTAAACGCCGCATAACTTTTGTTTTATTAATTGGTCTATTAAATCAACTTTGGATTTATGGAATATATATATTAGGAGGATACTCAGATTTTTCTCTGCTTACATATACCTTAGTTACAATGCCCAATCCGTTCTTCTTTATTATATATTATTACCTTGGTATTAAAATATTAAAACTCTCTAAATACCATTCAATCAATTTGATGAAGATTGTTTATCATTTTGTTATTTTGACGATGACAGTAAGCCAATTTATTGGCGCAAGTTTTTTTTCACAAATACCAAATGAAAAATATAATTATATGCTTGATATTTTAACTCTTACTTCCACTACAATTGTATATACTATAACTTTTATTACTATTAAAATAATTTTAAAACGCTCACATTTTTTTATTAGGTTACAATTTAAAAATAGTAAACCTACAAAAAGACCAATTACTGCATTAGGAATTGGTTTTTTGATGGCATCAGCTATATATGGCTTTGTAGTTATCACACCTTTTTTAATTAATCCTCGAAACTTTGCTTTTTTTAATATTGTCATAGTATTGTTAATAGCTTTTATACTAAACGTACTTTTAAATTTTAATTTAAATGCAAAAAATGTTATAGAAAATAAAGATACATACATAAATAAACTAACATCTATTATAGACGATTTTTCTGGATTAAAGCATGATTTTAACAATATCCTTCAAACTTATGGAGGTTATTTATCAATTGGAGACATAGATAAATTAAAAAAATATCATAAATCATTGCAGAATACAATTTCCATAGCTGAAAAACAAAGAGATATAGATTTTAACCAAAAGATGGTTCAAAATCACACATTAGCAACTCTTTTAATCAGCAAAATTAATAATGCTAACCAAAGGGATGTAAAAATAATTACAAATATAAACTGCAATATAAAAGATATGTATATTGACGATGAAAATCTTAGCTTTGCATTAAGTGACTTACTAGACTATATGACTGATTTAATATCAAATACAAAGGATAAGAGTGTAATTTTTTCCATAGAAGAAAATAATTCTATAAAATATATCAAAATAAAAATTAAAATAAATCTAGATACTAAAACTATAAGTTTTGATAAGATATATTCCATAATGTATGATTACTTAAATAAATATAATAATGTTGTATATCACATATTTTGTGTTAAAAATGAATTTATTACTTCTATTGAACTATCTTCTATAAGTTAATTTTAAGCAACTGACTATCTATCGATAGTTATCGCACTTATCCTCTGAAAACAGTCGAAGCAAAATCATTGTGTTTAGCTAGTTTATAAATTATTATAATGATACAGAAAATAATTTGGAGGATATCAATGAGTCAGACAATTGTAAATAATTATAAATTAATTACGCAATCCTTGGTTATGACTGAATCCGAAGAACATATTTTAGAGTATCACATATATTCTAATTTGACTCCAGATAATACTACTGTTTATGGAATTACAATATGGCATTTTTGTAATGAAAAAATTTTACCTGAATCAGCAACTGCTATTATATCCAGTGATGAATATGTTGTTTTAAAAATTATATCTTTTTTATCAAGCAATTTTGTTTTTCCCTGTCATTTACAAGATATAATTCAAGATTATAAATATTCAAATAGGTTCTAATAGGTTCTAAAAAATACAACACATACTGATTCATACTGATTTTAGTTAATTCAAATTAGAATTCATGTTCTGCTTCTTTAATAGTTCAGGCCTAGTTACACGAGAGAGAGAATTGTTAAAATCAAAAGTAAAAGTATCAATTATAGGATTAAATAATCAGTTTAAGGATTTTTAGAACAAATTAATAAAGTTTCTATTAAAAATATAGAAACTTTATTATAACACTTACAACAAATATATTTTTAGTACATATTAAATGAGTTAACTTAATATACCTCCAGACATCTGAATATCTAAGCATTAATGCTTGCTAAAGTATATTTTTAACTCATTTTTTATTTTGAAAGATAGCATAATCTCAAAAAATAATATAAAGCTTAGACACAACCCTCAAAGGGCTTTTTAGTAAAACTAGGGAGCCCTTTCACCTTATTTTATTAGCCCCCTTGATTATTTTGTTTGAAGTATTCCCTTACCACAAAGTTTTCTTAAAGTAGTATAGGGTAATATCAATTTTGAGTTAAAATATTAAAATATTAAACTATTTTATTAGTAAAGTCTTCTAAATTCCATATACTTGTAGTTACTGATTTATAAAATTCAGGCTCATGGCTCACTATGATTATTGTACCTCTATACTCTTTAAGAGCTTTTTTTAACTCTTCCTTTGCATAAACATCTAAATGATTGGTAGGTTCATCAAGGAGTAAAATATTTGTCTCTTTATTTAATATTTTACAAAGCCTCACCTTTGCTTGTTCTCCCCCACTTAAAACCATGACTTTACTTTCTATGTGTTTTGTAGTAAGCCCACATTTAGCAAGAGAAGATCTCACCTCATATTGTGTAAAGTTAGGAAATTCTGCCCACATCTCTTCAATGCAAGTATTTGTATTGTTTTTCTTTTCCTCTTGATTAAAATATCCTATATACTGATAATCTCCTTGAAAAACTTTTCCTGAAAAAGGTTCTATTTCATCCGTTAAAGTCTTAAGAAGTGTAGTCTTTCCAATACCATTTGCTCCAACAAGAGCAATTCTATCTCCTCTTATAATTTCAATTGTAATTGGCTTTGAAAGAGGGGAATCATAGCCTAATACCAAATCTTCAGCTTTAAAGATCATCTTACCTGACGCTCTTGCTTGTTTAAATACAAATTCAGGTTTGATCTTCTCTTTTGTAATCTCTATCCTTTCCATCTTATCTAAGACCTTTTGCCTGGATTTTGCCATGCCAGTTGTAGCAACTCTTGCTTTATTCCTTGCTACAAAATCCTCAAGCCTTTCGATTTCTTTTTGCTGCTTTTCATAGCTTGCTTCTAATTGAGCCTTTGCAAGCTCATATTGTGCCTTAAAGTTATCATAATCTCCAACATATCTTGTGAGTTTTTTATTTTCAAGATTATAGACTAAGTTTATAACAGAATTTAAAAACGGTATATCATGAGATATTAAAATAAATGCATTCTCATATTCAGTTAGATATCTCTTAAGCCATTCAATATGCTCTTCATCAAGATAATTTGTAGGTTCATCTAGAAGTAAGATATCAGGTTTTTCAAGGAGCATTTTTCCAAGTAAAATCTTAGTTCTTTGACCCCCACTTAAGTCATCCACATCTTTTGAAAGACCTACTGCCTTTAATCCAAGACCTTTAGCTACCTCATCAATCTTTGCATCTATTATATAAAAATCATTATTATCGAGTAAATCTTGTATAACTCCCATCCTATCTAAAAGTTTTGTTAAAGTATCTTCCTCAGCTTCTGCCATTTTATTGCTTATTTCAAGAAGTTCCTCTTCTAAATCAAATAGATATTTAAAAGCTCCTCTTAAAGAATCTCTGATGGTATCCCCAGATTTTAATGATGTGTGCTGATCCATATATCCTATTCTTATATTGTTTGCCCACTCTATACTTCCTTCATCAGGCTGAAGCTTGCCAGTTATTATATTCATAAATGTAGATTTGCCCTCTCCATTTAAACCTATAAGCCCCACATGTTCACCCTTTAAAAGCCTAAAGCTAACATCCTCTAAAATAGCCCTATCTCCAAATCCATGGCTTATATTTTTAACAGTTAATATGCTCATTTTTTTCTCCTTAAAAAATAGTAAATTCAATGAAATGCCATTAATATTTTATTATACTTGTAAACTAAATGCAAAAGATACAATCAAATTTTCAAAAATTACAACATAGTCAAAATATTCTTATAAATTTTTATTTTAATCTATTGACTTAGTGTATCTTTGTTGGTATAATTCTTAATGTTTAATAAGGAAAGATGGTCGAGTTGGTTTAAGGCACCGGTCTTGAAAACCGGCGTGCGGGTGACCGCACCGTGGGTTCGAATCCCACTCTTTCCGCCACAATTTAATAAAAATTTATTTGGAGCAGTACTCAAGTGGCTGAAGAGGCGCCCCTGCTAAGGGCGTAGACCGTGGAAGCGGTGCGAGGGTTCAAATCCCTCCTGCTCCGTATAAAAAACACATGTTTTCATGTGTTTTTTTGTTAACTTAAAATACTTTTGCATTTTGCAGTTTTTAGGTTAAAATTTATAATACAAAGGAGTGTATATTTTGGATTTTAAAAAAGAAAGTGAACTGTTTAATAAAGTGGCAGATTTTTATGATAAATTTAGACCAAGCTATCCCAAGGAAATCATTGAGTTTTTCATTAACAAAGCTAATCTATCTACTGGATCAAAACTGCTTGAGATAGGAGCTGGAAGTGGAAAAGCCACAGAATTGTTTGTAAATAAAAATCTAGAAATTCTTTGTATTGACCCTGGAGAAGATTTAGTCAAAATTGGAAATACAAGATTTAAAGATGAAAGATTTAGATTTGAAGTTGCTCGCTTTGAAGAATATACAGCATCTCCTAATTCATTCGATGCAATATTTGCAGCACAATCATTCCATTGGGTGCCTCAACCTGTAGGATATAAAAAATGCACCTCTTTCTTAAAAGATGGCGGATACTTAGCATTATTTTGGAATATGTACATAACTTATGATAATGCTGCTGATAATGACCTTCTTAGAATATCTGATAAGCATGGTGGATTTGCTGATTTTCTTTCTAAAGAAGGATGCGAAAAAAGGATAGAATCTATTATTTCAAATATTGAAAACAGTAAATTATTCTCTAAACCTGAAGTTTATCAAGTTTTGTGGAAACAAGATTATACAGCTGATAATTATTATGGATTTACCCTGACAGGAAATACAGGCATTAAAAAAACTGAGGAAGAAAAACAAGAGATTTATAAAGATATAAAAGCTCTTGCTGCTAAAAATAATGGAATCATTGAGCGTCCATATTTATGCGTTTTGTATTTAGCACGAAAATTGTAAGTTGCGGTTTGATTTGCTCTTTTTTATAAAAGATCATTTTTTAACATTTGCTTTCATATACATATAGAATTAAGAATAATATAAGGAGCAATTTTTATGACAAATACTTTAAACGATTTAGGACTTGATATAGAAATAATCATTGGGGAGGATTTTTCTCCTAAACAAAGAGCAAAAAATGATCCTTTAAGAGCAAAGATAATCGATTTAGGCGTTGACGATAAGGGTAATATAACTGGAGAAGAAAGAAAAAAGGTTATTGAATCCTTAAAGAAGACTGAAGCTATGAGATCTGATAATTTTTCTTACGGTGTTAATATACATGAAAATCTTCAATATATTGATATTTCTAGCCTTGA
>JAVBPQ010000099.1:0-13294 GCA_031549525.1 Clostridiaceae bacterium
TTGCTAAAATAGCCGTTCCCTTTCCAGAAATTCTATATAACATTGAAACAATACCATCTTTATAGTTATAAACGCTTATAGGTCTTTTTAGAAATATATCACATATTGCAGGTTTTATCATAAAAAACTGACCAGGTTTAATATCTTCATCCCAATAAAAGGATAGTTCATAAAATTCATCACTAACCTTTAAGTTATTAATTATATTTGCATTTTTATATTTCATTTATTTATTTTCACAGCCTTTAAAATATCATCTCTCATTTTGATACATTCGTAATATGCACATTTTCCAAACTCTTTTTCATCCTTTGATTCTTTTTTATAGGCTAAGAGTATAGCTCTTGATGAGTTTACAATCCCGCCTTGACCATTTACAAGATAATTTTTTATATCCTCACCTTTTCCGCCTTGAGCTCCATAACCTGGGATTAAGAAGAAAGAATCTTTCCATCTATCTCTTAATTTTATAGCTTCAAAGCTGTGAGTACACCCTAAGACCATTCCTATTAAGCTATATCCGCTATTTGTCATATAGTTTTTCCCTAATTTATTTATTTTATCTCCTACTAATTCATAAAGATTGTTCCCTTCTTTATCTTCTATAAACTGAAAATCCTTTGCTCCAGGATTTGAAGTTCTAACTAAAACAAATAGCCCCTTTCCTCTTTCCACATATGGCAAATAAGGCTCAATGCTGTCCATTCCCATATAAGGCGATAAAGTTACAAAATCGACTTCAAATTCCCCTTCAAAATGAGCTTTAGCATACATGGATGCAGTTTGAGAGATATCCCCTCGTTTTATATCACCTATTGCTATGTGATCTTGTTCTTTTATATATTTTATCGTCTTAGAATATGCTAAAAATCCTTCTTGTCCCATGGCTTCATAATATGCTATCTGAAGCTTATAACAAGCTGTAGCATCCTTTGTATAATCTATTATCTCCTTATTGAATAAAAATATCTTTTCACTAAGGCTTAGAGATCTTTCTTTTATAAAAGAAGGCAAGTAGTCATAAGCTGTATCAAGCCCTACACATATTGGTCCAGATAATTTAATCCTATCATTAAGCTTATCAATGCTGTTCATAAAAACCCCCATTATTATAGACTAGTTTTCCGCCCTTTAAAGTAGATAACACTCTTCCCCAAACCTCTTTTCCTATAAAAGGCGTATTGCTGCTTTTTGAATAAAATTTATCCTCTATCTTATATTTTTTATCAAGGTCTAAAAGCACCAAATCTGCTAAAAATCCCTTTTCTATTTTTCCCTTTTTTATATTTAAAATCCTCGCTGGATTTTCACTCATGATTTTTGAAAGCTTGTTAATTGAAACTTCATTTTCTTTTACTAATGTAGTGTAACAAACTGGAAATGAGGTTTCAAGTCCAATAAGACCAGGGGCTCCCTTTTCCTTATCTTCTTTAGAATGTGGAGCATGGTCTGTTGCAATAGCATCCACGTATCCATCTTTAATTGCTTTTATTAAAAAATCATTATCTTTTTTTCCTCTTATGGATGGATTTACCTTATAATCTAAATCACTTAAAGATATGTGATGAGGAGTCACCTCGCATGTTATGAAAGCTCCTCTTTTCTTTGCTTCTATAATATATTTAATAGATTTTTCAGTGCTCACATGGCATATATGAATTTTTGCTCCTATGGATTCTGCAAGGTAGATATTTCTAAAGGTTGCTATATCCTCAGATGCTCTTGTATCTATATTGTTTAAATCTTTATCGTCACAATGGCAGAGCATCAAAATATTTTTTTCCTTACATATCTTCATAGCCTGAAGCATAACATAAGGATTATATACATCGTATCCATCTTCTGATAGAAGATTAACTTCTTTGGTGATCTTATCAAGGTGGGCTAGGGTTTTTCCATCAAAATCCTCTGTAATAGTTATGACAGGAAAAATATCTATGAGGTCTATCTCTTTTTCTCTATCTTTTATAAAATTATAAACCTCCATATTGCTGCATTTTGGATTTGTATTTCCCATGGAAACTGCTGTAGTGTAACCTCCAGCTACAGCAGCTTTGCTACCTGTTTCTATATTCTCTTTATAGAGAAATCCAGGCTCTCTAAAATGACAATGAAGATCAACAAATGCAGGCATTAAAGTATTTCCTTTTCCATCTAGAGTCTTGCATTCATAATCAATTTTTTGTGAAACCTCTTCTATAACTCCATTTTTTATATAAACTTCTCCAAAAAAGTTGCTTTCTGAATCTATAATGTTTACATTTTTAATTTTCACTTCTATCAAAGATAACACCCTTTTCAATATCTATTATGTGGTCACAATATTTACAGATATAGCTATCTTTATTTTTTAACTTCGTAAATACTCTCTTGCACTCTTCATCATTTGTTATGCATCTCTTATTTGGACACTTAATGACACCTTCTATTTTATCAGGAAGGCTTAACCTTATCTTCTCTATTATTTTTTCGTCCTTTACTATATCTAAGGATGAATCAGGACTTATTAAGGCAAGCTCTAAAGGATTAACTTCTATATCCTCTCCTTCAACTTTTAAAATATCTTTTCTCCCCCTTGAAGAACTGTCTATATTTGAAATTACCATGACAGTATTTGAGCTTTTTTCTAAATGAAGATGATTGAATATTTTAAAACAAAGTCCAGGCTTAATATGATCTATGACTATTCCATTTTTAATTCCTTTAATTTTTAACTCTTTACTCACTGGCTTCATCTAAAAAACCTCCAATAACTTTAATATAAGAGCCATTCTCACGTACATACCAAATTCTGCTTGCTTAAAATACCATGCACGAGGGTCGTCATCTACATCAAAACTTATTTCTTTATTTCTTGGAAGAGGATGCATAACCATCATTTCATCATTTGCCTTATCTAACAAATTTTTATTTAGTATAAAACAATTTTCTACCCTTTTATATTCTTCTTCAGAAGAGTATCTCTCCTTTTGAATTCTAGTCATATATAGAATATCTAGTTCTGACAAAACATCTTCTAATGATGTGACTTCTTTATATTTTACATTTCTTTCTTTTAAATGCACACTAAAAATATAATCTGGAATTTTTAATTGAATAGGAGATATAAGAGTGAATTCATTGTTTTCATATGATGATAAAGTTTCGATAAGAGAATGAACCGTCCTCCCATATTTTAAATCGCCGCATATGCCAATTTTAAGATTGTTTAAGCGCTTTTTAAAATATCGAATGGTGTAAAGATCTGTTAAGGTTTGAGTTGGATGGTTATGACCACCATCACCAGCATTTATTACAGGTTTTGAAGAATTTTCAGAAGCAAGAAGGGCTGAACCTTCCTTAGGATGTCTAATTACTATAATATCTGAATAGGAGCTCACCATCTTTATTGTATCTCCAAAGGATTCTCCCTTAGATAATGACGTTGTAGCAGTGTTTGAAAAACCGATGACATTTCCGCCTAATCTTTTCATAGCAGCCTCAAAACTAAATTTAGTTCTAGTGCTTGGTTCAAAGAATAAATCAGCTAATATATAGCCCTGGCATTTAGTAGAAAATTTTAAAGGTTCCTTTATAATATCATCAGTCAATAAAAATATTTCTTCAAATTCTTCTTTTGTCATAGAAGTAGAATTAATAAAATCTCTGCTCATAATTTTTTACTCCCTTTTATTTTCTTTTAAATTTCTTGAATTAGTATATCATAAAAAAAATAAAAATCAAATATTTTTTGCTGCAGTCTTAAATCAATATTTCGACTAAAAAAAATTAGGAGGAATTCTATTTCTCCTATTCTTTAATGCTATAAATATTCTTTATTTCATCTAATCCTTCTAAAATCTCTATCCTTAAAAAATTATCTTTTTCTAAAATTTCATCGTCTAACTTGTTTAATTCCTCATAAAACTTAAGAGCTATTTTTAAATTTTCCTCTGATTTGTAATTTTTAATTTCATTAAACAATATATTTTCTGCTTCATTTATTTTTCCATCTTTAATTAATTTTCTTATTCTATATGATAAAAAATCTTCTTCTGAGATTATTCCCTTTTCATTCATCATATTCTCTGGCAAAGCTTTATCAAACATGATAGTAGATAAAGCTTTTGATAGGGATTTAATTTGCCTTGTTACAAAACCTTCATCATTATTAAACATTTAGATCACCTAACTCCTTCAAATTATATATGGATTTTAGCTGTTCTATTCCCCCATCTATCTCTTCCTTTGAAAAATCACATTTTTCTAATGTTTCATCATCTAATTTTCTTAAAACATCATAAAAATTAAGAGCTACTTTTAAATTAGGTAAAGTAGGAAAATCCTCAATTTCATCAAATAACAAATTTTCAGCTTCGTTTATCTTGCCTTCTCTCACAAGCCTCTTTAAGCGATATAACAAAAAATTTTCCTCTGTAATTATACCTGTATTGTCTAAAAGCTTTTCGGGAGTATCTTGTCCTGATTCATATGGATTTTTAATAGGCATATCTTTCACCTCTAATATCGTATTTAAGTGTTAATTTATCAAATTTTATCTATTTTTTAATATAATGCTCTATTCATGTAAAATTATGCAAATAGTTTCTATTTATAGATTAAGAAATATTTTACCAAATATTTCTTATATGATTATTATATCATATTTTCAAATATTGTACGCTAATTAATTAGTATAATTATACCCTCTATTTACAGAATATCCTGTGCTTAATTTTTAAAAAAAGAAGCTTAAGTTTAATAAAACTATATAAGCTTCTTAAAAAATTAATTTAAAAATTCAAATATTGCAAGAAATATCATTATTAAAGCAGATATAGAAGAAGCATATTTTGCAAATATACCGCCTAGACATTTATTTCCTATAGCATTACCTATATATATTGATGCTATATTTATAATAAATACAAAAAAAGTAGTATACCATATATTTATCCCTGCTAAACTTGATATAACCCCTACTGCTATATTATTTAGAGAAAGAGCAATAGATAAAGCTATTGCTTCTTTTGCACTTATATCTCCAGAATTATCCACATCAGCTTTTATAGGATCTTCTAATATTTCTTCGTAAATATTTTTGTCTTTATCTTTATTTTTTGAATATTGAAATTTATCTATCAAAATCCATACCGCCATGAGTATGAGCATAACACTACCTATAATTCTAATAAATTGTCTAGAAACAACACTCCATATATATACACCTAACGCCATGGATATAAATGTGAAAAAAGATGTTATTAATGATATAATAATAGTTATATAAAACTTAATTTTAATTTTTTTAATACCATATGATAAACTTATTACAAGTGTATCAAGGCTAGATGAGAGAGCACATAAAAAAGCAGATATTATTATTGGATTTTCCCTCCTAAAAAGTTTTAGTTCCAATAGTTATATTACTTTAAATATTGCTTTTTGGTTAACAAAACTATTTTTATTAAGCGCCTTACAAAATTATTTTTAATATATTTTTGTAAGCATATTGTTATAATTAACTCACTGTTGTATAATGTACAAAAATATTAATAAAATTTTACAAATTACTATTTGTTTAACTTTTTATTAATAAAATTTTAAATTTATAGTTTGCTTTCATAAAAAAACGTTTTTTCAAAAGATTATTCTAAAATTTATTTTTCATTTTTAAATTGTTAATATTAAAATTCTAAAATTAATTTTTGTGAAGAAAGGAGATCATAATGCTTAGATATATTTTAAATAGATTTATCTATAGCTTGCTCACAGTTTTTATTGTAATAACCCTTGTATTTTTCTTGATGAGACTTATGCCTGGAGGGCCATTTGATGGTGAAAAGGTCGTAAATGCAAACATTAAAAGGAATATGGAAGCAAAATTTGGATTAAATAAACCTATAATTGAACAATATGTGATTTATTTAGGAAATTTATTAAGGGGAGACCTTGGACCTTCTATGCTCTCTGAAGGAAGAAGTGTAAACAGAATTATTGAGCAATCATTTCCTGTATCTGCAAAGCTTGGAATCGTTACTATAATTGTAATATTGATTGCAGGTATAAACATAGGAATAGTATCTGCTTTAAATCAAAATAAATTTTTAGATAGGTTTTTTATGGTACTTGCTACCATCGGAGTTACTGTTCCAAGTTTTGTAATGTGTGCCTTTTTAATTTATCTCTTCGCAACTATCTTGAAAATAATGCCTGCTACAGGACTTACAACACCACTTCATTATGTTTTACCAACTATAGCTCTTGCAGGTTACTCTTTAGCTTTTGTATCAAGATTAATGCGAAGCAGACTTCTTGATGTAATATCTGAAGATTACATAAGAACAGCAAAAGCAAAAGGTGAAAGTGCTGCAGCCGTTATATTTAAACATGCTTTAAAAAATGCAATAATACCTGTTATCACATACACTGGACCCTTAGTTGCTGGTATTTTAACAGGTAGCTTTATAATAGAAAGGATGTTTGCAATCCCAGGCCTTGGCAGAGAATTCATAATGTCAATTTCTAATAGAGATTACACTTTAGTTTTAGGAGTTACTGTTTTTTATTGTGTATTTGTAATAGCTATGAATTTTTTAGTGGATATAATATATGGATTCGTCGACCCAAGGATTAGACTTGACGGCTCAAAGGCTTAGGAGGGAATTTTAATGGAAGAAAAAATGACAAATGCCCCTTTTGAATTTGTAAAAGAAAAAGATAAAAATTTTAATAAAATAGTTAGACCAAGTTTAACGTATTGGCAGGATGTAAGATATAGATATTCAAAAAACAAGCTCGCAATTGCAGGACTTATATTTATAATTTTTATCACTTTAGCTGCTATTTTTGTCCCTATAATATGGGAGTTTTTTGGATATAATTATAGAAATCAAAATTTATCAAATGCTAATAAATTTCCAAGCTTTGCTCATTGGTTTGGAACTGACAGGTTAGGAAGAGATATCTTTGTAAGGGTAATGTATGGAGCAAGATATTCTCTTGCTGTAGCTTTTCTTGGTACTATACTCAATTTTATGATTGGAATTATATATGGTGGTATTTCAGGTTTTGCAGGAGGTACAATGGATCTTGTCATGATGAGAATTGTAGATATTCTATATTCTATTCCCACAATGATAGTGGTTATACTTCTTGGAGTAGTTTTTAAACCAGGATTTGCTTCTATACTAATAGCTCTTGTAATCTCTTATTGGATAAGCATGGCGAGAATCGTAAGAGGAGAAGTGCTTCAATTAAAGAATCAAGAATTTGTACTTGCTGCAAGGACTTTAGGGGTTTCAAACAGTAAAATTTTATTTAGGCATTTAATACCAAATAGTATGGGTCCTATTATAGTAACTGCAACTCTTATGATACCTCAAGCTATATTTTTGGAATCATTTTTAAGCTTTTTAGGACTTGGCATACAAGCACCTAAAGCCTCATGGGGAACCTTAGCATCAGATGCAGTTCAAACCATAACAAAATATCCTTATCAATTATTATTTCCAGCTTTAGCCTTAAGCTTAACTATGCTTGCATTTAATTTTTTAGGTGATGGTTTAAGGGATTCATTGGATCCGAAAATGAGAAGGTAGGTATTCATATGGAAAGATTGTTAGATATAAAGAATTTAAAAACAACTTTTGCAACTCACGTAGGAAATGTACAAGCAGTTAGAGGAATATCCATGGAATTATATGAAGGAGAAGCCATTGGAATAGTAGGTGAATCTGGAAGCGGTAAAAGTGTAACAATGATGTCTATGCTCAGGCTTTTAGGTTCCACTGCAAGGGTATCAGGTGAAATGATTTTTAATGGAAAAAACCTTGCAAAATTAGATGAAAAAGAAATGGAAAAACTAAGGGGAAACGAAATAGCCATGATATTTCAAGACCCTATGACCTCATTAAATCCAGTGTTTACAATAGGTTATCAGCTTATGGAGCCTCTAAAAAAGCATAAAAATATGAATAAAGATGAGGCCTATAAAAAGGCAGTTGATATGCTTAGACTGGTTGGCATACCTAGCGCTGAAAAAAGAATGAAGCAATATCCTCATGAGTTTTCAGGAGGAATGAGGCAAAGAGCTATGATAGCTATGTCAATGAGCTGCAGCCCAAAGCTTTTAATAGCTGATGAGCCTACTACAGCTTTAGATGTTACAATACAAGCACAGATTTTAAACCTTATGAAAGATTTAAGAAAGAAGACAAATATGTCTCTTATACTTATAACCCATGATTTAGGAGTAGTTGCAGATGTATGCTCAAGAATCAATGTAATGTATGGTGGTACTATAGTGGAAACAGGTTCAAGCAGAGATATTTTTTATAGATCAAGACATCCATATACATGGGGACTTCTAAAGAGCATACCTAATCCAAACACCATGATGAGAAAAAGGCTTGTTCCAATAGAAGGCCATCCTCCAGACCTTTTAAAACCTCCCAAAGGATGCCCATTTGCACCAAGATGTAATTATGCAATGAATATCTGTATGGAAAATATGCCTTATGAATTTGAAATAGGCGATGGCCATAAATCTAATTGTTTTTTAAATCATAGAGACGCACCTAGAGTTGAAAATCCAGTTGTTAAAGAGGTGGCAAAATTATGAAAAAGGATGTACTTCTTGAAATAAAGAATCTAAAAAAACATTTTCCTGTTAAAAACAAGATCTTTTCAAAGACTAAAAGCATGGTAAAGGCAGTTGATGGTGTATCATTTTCTATTAAAAGAGGTGAAACATTAGGTCTTGTTGGAGAATCAGGCTGTGGTAAAACAACTTTAGGTAGGACTATAATCAAGTTATACGAACCTACAGAAGGCGAAATAATATTTAAAGAAAAAAATATAGAAAAATTAAGCAGCACACAAATGATACCTTTTAGGAAGGATATTCAAATGATATTTCAAGATCCTTATGCATCCTTAGACAGCCGTATGACTGTTTCTGAAATAGTTGGAGAAGCTCTTACTCTGAATAAAGGCATGAATTCAAAAGAAAAAAATGAAAAAATTCTTCACATATTGAATACTGTTGGTTTAAACGATGACCATGCTTCAAGATACCCTCATGAATTTTCAGGAGGTCAGAGACAGAGGATTGGAATTGCCCGTGCTCTTGCTGTAGAACCTGAATTTATAATATGCGACGAACCTATCTCTGCCCTTGATGTATCGATACAAGCTCAAATCGTAAACATGCTTGAAGACCTTCAAAAAGACCTCGGCCTTACATATTTATTTATAGCTCATGATTTATCTATGGTAAAACATATATCAAATAGAGTTGGTGTTATGTATTTAGGAAATTTAGTAGAGCTTGCTTCAAGCAATGAATTATATTCAAATCCGATGCACCCATATACAAAATCATTATTATCTGCTATACCCATCCCTGACCCAAATGAAAGTGAAAAAATAAATAGGATTGTACTTGAAGGTGAAATCCCTTCTCCTGTTGATCCTCCTCCTGGGTGCAAGTTTAAAACTAGATGTAAACAGGCAATGAAAGCTTGCCAGGAGGTGATTCCGGATTTAAAAAACATGGGTGATGAACATTTTGTTTCCTGTCACTTGTATAAATAATATTTAAAATTGGAGGTTAAAAATGTTAAGGAAAAAAACAAAACTTATTTCCCTGGGAACTTTGTTATTTATATCCCTTGGATTTTTTTCAGGTTGTAACCAAGGAGGAACTGAAGGAGGCAATACAACAGTTGCTGACGCAAATACCACAGCGCAGCCACCTGTAACAGATACAACTCAAGCTCCTCCTGAACAAACAGGCGGTCAAAAATTAACGTGGAATATTGCAAGCGACCCAAGGTATATAGACCCAACTCTTAATTCTGCTACAAATGGCTCAACAGTTATAAGAGCTTTATTTGAAGGACTTACTAAAATGGATCCTAGTGGAGTTGTAATACCTGGTGTTGCAGAATCCTTGCCTGAGGTTTCATCTGATGGTTTAGTTTATAAATTTAAAATAAGCAGCGCTGCTAAATGGAGCGATGGAAAGCCAGTTACTGCAAATGATTTTGTATATTCCTATAAAAGAGGTTTAACGCCTGAAACTGCAGCAGAATATGCAATTGAATTATTTAACTTAAAAAATGGTCAGGCATTTAATGAAGGAAAAGTTCCTTTTGAAGAAGTTGGTGTAAAAGCTCTTGATGATGCTACTTTAGAATTAACACTTGAAAACCCTGTATCCTATTTCCCTGAACTTTTAACAAACTCCATATATATGCCTCTTAGAGAAGATATAGTATCAAAACCTGCTGCTGCTCTTGATTCGTGGACTCGTGATCCTGTTACATGCATAGGAAATGGTCCTTTTATACTTAAAGAGTGGACAGAGAAGGATAAAATAGTTGTGGTTAAAAATGAGAACTGGAGAGGCGCTGCAGATGTTAAGCTTGACGAAATCACATTTAAGATGATCGAGGAAGCGACTACAGCACTTGCAGATTTTAGAAAGGGAGATTTAGATTATACAGAACAACCTCCTACTGTTGAAATAGCACAATTAATTAATGAAGGTTTATGCAAAATATTCCCATATATAGGAACATATTATCTTGATATCAATCAAAGCCCTGAACTTGAAAAAGTTTCTCCAGAGGCTGCAAAAGCTTTAAGCGATGTAAAAGTAAGAAAAGCCCTTTCACTTGCAATAGATAGACAAAGCATAATCGATGCAATAACAATGGCAGAAGAAAAGCCTGCACTTGGCTTTGTTCCTTTTGGAATAAAAGACGATAAAGGTCAAGACTTTACTAATAAATCATATTTTAATGACAATGATGTTGAAACTGCAAAACAACTTCTTGCTGATGCAGGATATCCAAATGGAGAGGGATTCCCTACCCTTCAGTATAGATATAATACAGATGAGAGACATAAAAATATAGCAGAAGCTCTACAATCTATGTGGAAAGATAATTTAAATATAAATGTGGAATTATCTAATGAAGAGTGGAAGACATTCCAAGTTACAAGGACAGACAAACAATATGTTATGGCAAGGGATGGATGGATTGGTGACTATATGGATCCAAATACATTCCTAGAGCTTCTCCACAGCAAAAACGGAAATAACAACTCAGGTTATAATAACCCTGCTTATGATGAAAAGATAGAAGCTGCTAAAAAAGAAGTAGATAAAGCAAAGAGAGTTCAGCTTTTAAGAGATGCTGAAGCTATACTTATGGAAGATGCCCCAATCATACCGATATTCTACTACACTCTTCCTGTTGCAATGCAACCATATGTTAAAGGAGTTGCAAAATTGCCTACAGGGGCAGTTTATTTTGAAAATGTATATATTGAAGGAAAGTAAATTTTGTAAATTTTAAAAATACCTCACAGTATAGATTTAAAAATCTATTTTGTGAGGTATCTTTTTTTATTTTTAAAATAAATTGACATTTAAATCAATTATATTTATAATAAAATTGTAACCATTACAAATATATATTAATTATTATATTATACTAATTATAATTATACATTTTAATGACCTAAAGAGGTGAAATAGGAGTATACATGCAACGAACATTTGAAGATTTATCATATACTTTAAATCAAAAAAATATAAGACCAACTTTTCAAAGAATAAAGATCTTAGAATATCTTTGTAAAAATCAACATCATCCTACAGTGGATACGATATTCTTAGATCTTCAAAGGGAAATACCTATGCTGTCAAAAACTACTATATATAGCACATTAAATGTATTTGCAGAATCTGGTTTAATCTGTACACTAAATATCGAAGACAATGAAACAAGATATGATATCATAACAAAATCTCATGGTCATTTTAAATGTGAAAAGTGTAAAAATATCTATAATTTTTCAATCAACATAGATGATTTTAAAACAGAAGAATTAGATAATTTTCTTATAAAAAGCAAAGGCATTTACTTTAAAGGAATTTGCCCAAAATGCCTTTAATAAAGCTAAAATATACAAGGAGGTTTTTTTCATGGACGAAAAAGACAAATTAAATCCTGAAAAGTTAACCACAGCTTTTGGTGCACCAGTACCAGATAATCAGAATGTTGTCACAAGTGGAAAAAGAGGTCCAATGCTTCTTCAAGATGTATGGTTTTTAGAAAAGCTTGCTCATTTTGACAGGGAGGTTATCCCTGAAAGAAGGATGCATGCAAAAGGCTCTGGAGCTTATGGTACATTTACAGTAACTTGCGACATTACAAAATATACCAAGGCCAAGATATTCTCTGAAATTGGTAAAAAGACAGATATGTTTGTACGATTTTCTACAGTTGCAGGAGAGCGTGGAGCTGCTGATGCTGAGCGTGACATAAGAGGTTTTGCAATGAAGTTTTACACTGAAGAAGGAAACTGGGATTTAGTTGGAAATAATACTCCTGTATTTTTTATAAGAGATGCTTTAAAATTCCCTGATTTAAACCATGCAGTTAAAAGAGACCCTAAAACCAATATGAGAAGCGCTAAAAACAATTGGGATTTTTGGGCATCCCTTCCTGAAGCTCTTCACCAAGTTACAATCACCATGAGCGACCGTGGAATTCCTTATTCATATAGGTTTATGCATGGCTTTGGAAGCCATACTTTTAGCATGATAAATGCAAATAACGAAAGAGTATGGGTCAAATTCCACTTAGTTTGCCAGCAAGGAATTAAGAACTTAACTGATGCTGAAGCTGAAGCTGTTATTGCAAAAGATAGAGAAAGCAGCCAGCGCGATCTATTCGAAGCTATAGAGAGAAGAGAATTTCCTAAGTGGAAGATGTTCATTCAGGTCATGACTGAAGATCAAGCAAACAATATGCCTTATAACCCATTCGATTTGACAAAGGTTTGATAAAATAATCCTCTTAATTATATATATTTACCTAGTAAAACTAAATTAATTTACCCATAAGATTAAACTTTATCTTTTAAAAAATTTTTAGTAGTAGTATATTAATATTGTATTTAGAAATATATTAAATTCTTAGAAAAAGGAGATTTTTCCATGCAAGAAGTTTATAATTTTTTAAAGAAATGCAACACTTACTATCTCGCTACTGTTGAAGGAGGTCAACTACCCCATAGCTAAAAGCTAGGGGCTTGAAGCAGAAATGCTATTAAGCCAACTTGACTACCCTAAGGACTTCGAGTTCTACGTTAAGGCAGAATATATAGTTACCCGTGGATGTATGCTCTAGTCTACGGCTCTAAGGCGAACGATTAAACAATTCTGAGGGTAAGGAATAGTGTTGTTTGTAAAAACCTGTATTAACTTTGGGGAAGGGCATCTAACCATAGAAAT
>JAVBPQ010000123.1:0-7912 GCA_031549525.1 Clostridiaceae bacterium
ATTTTCCATCTCCATCATCTAAAGCAATGCATGGGCTTAAGATATTGTCATTTTCTATAGATGAAATAGCGTTCAGGAGTTGCTCATTGTCGGGAAAATCGAAGAAATTCAGCTTATCCTCAGCTCTAAGCTTTAATATAGGAATCCTTTGAAAATTTTGAAATATATCTATCTCATTTAAATTTTGAATATTATCATCAGCTTTACTATTTTCCAAAGCTTCTTTTTTCTTTTTTTCTTCTCTTACTTCATTTAAAAGCTCTTGAACCATTGGGTCGTTAAAATCTATAGTCAATCCCTTTTCTTCTTCTTGAAATCTTGAATCATCGTTATTATTCATATTGCTACGCTCCTTTAATCTAAAATTTAGTCCATCATTAAATATATATTTTAAATATTAGAAAGTTATTACAAAAATAAAAAATCTCTTACCAGGTAAATTTTCCTAGTAAGAGATCTTCTTGTAATTCTAATTCTTCTATAAGTCACTTTTTCAAGCTTTGATAGTTTTGAGAAATTAGAAACTTCTCAAAACCTTTATGTTTAACCTTTCTATCTTATCTGTTCGAGTATGCTTGGATCCTTTATCTTATCATCCTCTGCTAAGAATATAGCCTTTGTTGTTACTTCCTGAGTCTTTGGATCTTCATCTATAAATGGCAAAAACAACCTTCCTCTATGCTGTGAATGCACTGGAAGTATATTTATAGCTCCCCTTCCCATCTTATGACAAACTGCACTGCCAAGATGCACAGTATATTCTCCTAATGATCCTATTATATGAGCATGAGATCCTTTAATCCTAACATTATCGATCTTAATAAGCCTTAATACCTCTTCCAATATCACAGCTCTCATTTCAATTGTAGATAAACTTGCTTCAGGGTCAACTCCCCCAACATGTGCAACTGATACTACTAAATCAACATCCCTCATAACTTCTGAAAATATCTTCTTTGGTATATCCTCAAGCTTTAATAACTTATAGCTATTCCTTTCATAAAATCTAATAGTTTCTAAAGTTGGTGCCTCAACATCAGAAGGCGAAAACCAATCTGCTAGCGCATAGATTTCTGCAATTATATTTTCCTTATAATACACTCTTTGAAGTCCCTCTTCATAATGCACTGTCCACCCTCTACCCCTAAGTAGTGCTACCGTTTTTTTAGGCTGAATCTGATGACCTGCATATCTTCTTGAGATCGTTCCTTCATTCTTTTCATCTTCATTTATTAAATATAATTCTCTAAATACCTGTTTAAATGGTTGAACCATCTTTTTTTCAAATATATCCCTTTGAAAATCGCTCCATACCTTGCTCTCATATAGATCTACAGGATGAGCTATTATTATCTTATTTGAAGGTTTTAAATCACACTCTGACCCATCAGGTTTAATCAATTTGTTCTTTTCAAAGTATCCTAAATCCTCCCCACATTTAAACACTATCTTCTTAGCAGTAGGCGATAGTACAGGATTTAAGAGTATATTATTTAATTCAGAAACCTTAAACTCTTCAGAATCCTCCATAGCCTTTTCAAAAGCCCTTTTAGACCTTGATAATTGATCTTTTAAGTCCTTTTGAACGCTCTTTAAATCTTGAATATAAGCATTATCCTTAAGGATAGAAGGGATGGTCTTTAACTCCTTATCCTTCTTTAAAATCTTAAGCTTTGCTAAACCTTCCTCATCTACATGAACATAGGCAGTAAATTCACCCACATCTTTAGGTTTTAAAAACTCTTTTAGCTCTTTTATTTTTTCTCCTTCCATAGCCCAAGTAAACCTTGTTACATTTTCAAATCCTGCATTTCTTGAAAGGTTATCTAGAGAAATTGCACATACCTTCCCTTCGCTCTCCCTTCTTTGAGCTCCAAAACCCTTGCTCTCTTTTAAAAACCTCTGTATAAATTCATATCTTTTTAAAACTTCTTTTTTCTTATTTAAAAAGGGAATTAGTCCATAAGATAGCATATAATCTTTATTCCTCTTTGTCACAATCCTATCTTCTACATCTTCAATATTTAGTTTGCTTAAAACCGCATCAGAAAACAATTGAGCTCTTCTATGGTTTCCTCCTGCAGTTATATATTTTGCACTATCATATACCATATAAAACCTCTCTTCTCCTAAAGTTTTATAGGCATCTTTAAACCAATTTATATCAAATGCTCCATCTTGAAATTCCTGTGGTGTAATAGGAGAATATCTTGCTACCATCGTCTCTTTTAAAGATGAAAAACTCTCATTTACATGAGCGTGAAAATACCAACAAGCAGAAGATAAACCCTTCCATCCTAAATATTCTTCTATCATGGATATCCATTGAGGTGCATACATAGCTGCATCGATGAGTTTTTTATCTTCTATATCCTTTCCTTTTAGAAGCTTTTTCAAATCCTTTACGCTTTCATTTTCTTTAGGATGGCAATTTTTAATCAAATGGCTGAGCATATCCTTCTTTGTGCTTTCATTCCACATATATGTATATCCTCTTGCAAAGCTATCCTTTCCAAATGCAAGGATCATATCTACAAAATAATTACTTCCTTCAAAATAGTTTATTCTGCTTGCAAGCTGGCTCACTTCTGTGTGAAGATCTCCCCTTTTTACTTCTATCTCAACTATTCTAGATATAACCTTGGGAAGTATTTCTTTTAAAATATGATGACCTTCTAAAAACTCCAACTTCTTTGGATTTGTGATGGTATTTATTTTATCTCGTGATTCTGGTCTTTCCATAAGCTCCTTATATATTTCATTTTCAGTTATAATTCCTAAATCGTAGGCTCTTTTAATATCAGAAAGGCTCATGGTCCTCTCTTTAAAATCTGAAGATCTATAATAATTGTAATTTATGAAGAAATATTCCTTAAAAGATTCATCATCATATATATACATATTCAATCTATCTATCCAAACACTTATGATGCTTTGATTTAAAATAAAGGTTTCTCTCTGATATCCTTCCTTTTTATCATATATAGATCTTTTAAATGCATCCTCTGGAATTCTATTATATATGTATATGGACATATTCTTTAAATATTTAAATATATCTTCCTTTAAAAACATATCCTCAAATAAATTTAATATTGTAAATATTATAGAAACATATGGCAATCCATCGATTTTATCATATATTTTTTTATACCTTTTAATATCATAGAGCTCATTTTTAAAATCTACATACCATTTTAATTCCCTTTCTCTATAATAGTTGTAAGATTTTCCAAATTCATCCTGCCTTCTTATAAAGTTAATAAATAATAGCTCTTTTAAATTAATATTGTAATCTTCAAAATATTTTACCCAAACATCCTTTAGAGGATAATCATCAATGGTGAGGGGAGCATTTTTATCTTTTCTCGATAGTGGATTAAAAAATCCTCCTGTACCAAGGATTACCTTTTTCTTTGTACCATCATAATATTCTGTTTCATATTCATAATCCCTATTCTCATGGATTAAATCGCTAAGATTTTTAAATATCAAAAGCACTCTATCTTCTTCTATATCTAATATTTCACTCTCATTAAATGAATTATCTATCTTGCATATAGGTAAATCAAAATCTTCATCATGATTGTAGAGCATAAACCCATTTTCTTTGGAGTATTCTTCTTTATTGCTGAGTATTTTATCTATTATAAGCTTTACCTTTTCAGATGGAGATTTCATCTCATTTATTAAGCTTAGGGATCTATCATAAGTATTTTTATAGTCCTTATTTTCCTTTATTCCATATATTAAATCTAAAGAAGCAAGCCTCTTTTCTTCAAGCTTATGCCCCAGAAGCCTTTCAATAGATAAATAAAGACCATCAGGGTTTTGCTTTAAGAGTAAACTTATTATCCCCTTTCTTAAATTTCCTGATTTAAATCTCAGATAATCCTCCATTTTCCTATATTCTTCTTCTCTAAGATCGAGCTTTTCACTCTCTTTAAAAGCTCTAATCCTAACAGAATCGCTCTTATCTCCAATTAATTGAATAAGAACTTCTCGCTGCTTATCTGTAGAAGCCTTTGAAATTGCATCTACATATTTCACCCTGCACCAAGAGCTCATGTATTTTATATATTCACTAATCTCATCTAATCTATCATCATCTTTACTATATATAGCGATGTTTAACATCTTATCTAATATATTTTCCTTTGATATTGAAATCTTGCACCATGGAAATATGCTTGGGCTAAAGACTTCTTCTAATTTTATCTTGTCTATTATGTTTTTATAACTATTAAAAAGATATGTATATTCTTCATTACTCATATTTGAATAGTTTGTAATGTTGGCATTTGCCCAAGCAACTGTTTCAATATCATCTTCACATAAGAGGTCCTTTGAAATTTCATATTGCAGCATTGGATCTTGAATATTTGATAAAAAATAAAGAGCTGTCAATTTTTTATATTTAATATTAGAATTTATAAGTCCTTTAATCATATCTTTTGTATTTTTTATTTCAATAAAGCCTGCGTAAAAAAGAGCTCCATATATTTCTATTGTATCCTTTGAATCTAAGCACTCTTTTCTATACCCTTCATCATTTAAACAACGATATATTATTTCAATTACCTTTTTAACTAAAGAAGGCTTTTCAGCTTCTAAATAAAGACCTGTCCAAACCCCAACAGATCTTACCACTGAAGAAAACCTCAAAAGATCATTTTCTAGTACAACGTTTAATATGTATTTAAAACCTTCAATGGTAGTCTCATCAACGGATTCTAATATACTCTGCCTCAAACCTTCCTGAAGCTTTGCAGCTAAGAGAAGATCACCTACCATCTTATAGCACTCGCTTTTTTTACTCATCAAAAGACCCATTATTATATTTCTTGTTAAATATCCATTCTGATTGTCTCCATAGATTATATCCTTTACCTTTTCAAGAACATAGGAATTACCTTCATCTAATTCATAGGCAATTATATTAGATATAATAAGACCATGATATTTATTCTCTGCTTTTTGATTAAAATAGCTTTCCAATGTAAAATCATTTTTTAAAAGCTTCACTAGCTCCATCAATCTGCTTAAATACTTATCAAAATATAATCTCGTATAAAGCTTAGTTCTAAAAGGTCTTCTATAATATCCTACAGAATAGGTATAATTGCTGCAGTTATTCCATATATACTTAAATTTATTAGCCCATTCTTCTCCTAAAAGCTCTATTAAATATTCAAATTTTTCCCCTGAAAATACATCTTCCATGCTATTTGTATTTTCATCTAAAAGAAATTTATTTATCTTTTCTAAATCTTCTTGCCTTTTATCATAATAACTGCCATCTGCATATTTATTTACCAAATCCTTAAATTCTTTAATCGTCACTGCAAATTTACCTCCATCTTCATTATTAAAGATCAAATCTTTTTTTGATCTATTGAATATACCCATATCACCAAAGCCTTCCAGATAGCATTACAAGCTTTATAAACACTAGCCTATCTTCCTCCTTTAAATCTATTTTATCATCTAAATTTATAATCTCCTCATCATTTATAAAAACCCTGTATATTCCATCTTTAAAGGATAAAAGAGTATTTTCTTGAGCTTTTACTAAGTCCTCACTATTTTCATTGTGCCTCTCTCCAAAAGATACTTTCCCTAAATAAGCCTTATCCTCCAATTCTTCAGAGGTTAAAAATTTAAATATATCCTCCTCAAAACCTTTTTTATTATAATTTTCAACCTCTACCATCACTATTTCACATATCAAATCCCTAAATGTATTTATTGTTCCATTTATATTAATTTCCTTATCTTTTAAGCTTGCTCTCCTTTTTCCAGCTTGTTTCACAGTAACATATAACTTCAATAAATTCATCCCCTTCTATCCATAATTTACGAACTTACATTCTTATAGTTAGATTATAACACAAAATAATACTTAAAACCATATATTATAGCGATGTAAGTATAACTATAAAGCAAATTAAAATAATTAAATTTATTAAGCCATAAATTTTGTATTTTTTTAGAGCTCAAAGGGAAAAATGATCAATAATCAAGAAGTCTAAAAGAAGAAGGAATGTATTATGGGCAACATATTGACTTATTTAGAAAACTATGGTGATATCGCCTTTAGAGAATCAAAATTTAATGAAGTAGACAATTTAATTCTATCTCAAATATCCTATATAGATTTTGATGAAATTGTTCCTTCTATAGAGGAAAATAAATTTATAACAGTTGAAGAAGCATATAAGGTTTATTTTTCAAAGCGCTTACCAAGTGATGAAATAAAACCCACCTTACTTGTGCTAAAAGCTATGGCAAAAGGAAAGAGATTTAAAAAGGCAACATTATCAAAGTATGTAAATTTATTTGATGAAAAACAGAAGAAACAATTTTCTGCTTTGCATATTGAATTAGACGATGAAACTGTATATATCGCTTTTAGAGGCACAGATTCTCATCTTATATCGTGGCATGAAGATTTCAGCATGAGCTATCAAATTACAGCTTCTCAAAGGGAGGCTGTATTGTATCTTCAAAATACTATAGGCGATTCAAAAAAGATTTATAGAGTTGGAGGTCACTCAAAGGCTGGAAATTTAGCTATATTTGCTTGCATGTGGTGCCAAGATGATATAAAAGATAAAATTATTGAAATTTATGATAATGATGGCCCAGGCTTTAATGATGAAATATTAGAAAGCACAGAGTATAAAAAAATAATCCCTAAGCTAAAGCGCTTTGTACCAGGATATTGCATCTTTGGAATGCTGTTTAAACATAAAGGAATAGAACATACAATTGTCAGCAGTACAGGAAATGGTATTTTTCAACACGATAGCATGACCTGGGAAGTGGATGGAATACAATTTATTAAAAAGAAGAGCTTAATTAAACAATCTATTTTAATAAGTAAAACTATAAATAATTGGATAGATAAAGTTGAGACAGATAAAAGAAAGACATTTACAAACTTATTTTTTAAATCCTTAGAATTAACAGGGATAAAGAACATAGCAGAGATACTAGGAAATATAAAAATAATAAATGTGATTAAGACCATGGTAGCATTGGATATAAGCAGTATATTGACTTTTGCAGTGCTTATACAGTCATTTCTAAGCATATATGTAATAGGGATACTGCAACCTCTATAGGTGCGTGTAGTTCACCAGAAAAAAAGACTCATGTGCAGCTATAAGCTATACTGAGTCTTTTTTTTATATTTTAAGAATTTAAATTATTAATTCTTTTATAAATTCAACAGCTTCTTTAAAATAAGGATAAAATCTAAACTCAGTCTCTAATATAAAGGTGCCATTTAAATTTTTTAGGGATTTTGAAATCTTGTTCCAAGGAAGATTGCCCCATCCTGGAGGCAGATGAAGATCTCCAATACCTCTATATAGGTTATCCATATATTTTACAATAGTACCATTTATTCCAAAATTATCGTGAATGTGAGCATGAACTGCATATTGCAACATCTCATCGATATCATTCATATACTCTCTCTTAAATAAAATAGAAGACAAATAAGCATGACCAAAATCCAAAGTTATTCCTACATTCTTTAAATCGATATTTTGAATATGATTTTTTAAAACTTTAGGGTTATAACGATAGGTAAGGTTTTGAAATAATCTTCACCTTTTCCCCCGTTCCAAACCGTGCAAGCGACTTTCACCGCACACGGCTTTCCAGCAACTTTTATAAGGTACTATTTTATTAATTTATAGAGATGTTTAAGATTTGCATTTAAAATATTATTTGCTTTTTGCTTTTTCTTATTTTATCTGTCCAAGTCATACTCACTTTTCTTATCAAAGCTTTCTTCTATTAGTCTCACCAGAACCTTGATTTATCTTTTCATATCTTTCCTTTTTAAAAATTGCCTAGTGGCTATCCCTCCACAGCTTATTTTCACTGCTTCATAGGTACT
>JAVBPQ010000010.1:0-35217 GCA_031549525.1 Clostridiaceae bacterium
TTCTTTTTCAGGAGCAACTGCTTCTTCTACAACTTCTGAAATTTCTTCTGCTGGAGTATCTTCTAGAGCTTCTTCTGAAACAACCTCTTCATTAGAAATAGTTTCTTCTTCAACAGCATTTGAAACCTCTGAATCTTCTCCTCCAACAACAGTTTGTTCAATAATCTCTTGGATTTCCTCTTTTGAAATATTTTCTATAATAAATTCTGGAAGTTCTTCTTCAACAACCAATTTTTTAGAAACAGGTTCAAACATATCATAAACACCCTGAGCTGGTCGAGGTATTACATGTGTAGAATAAACCTTTCCAAGTTTCCTTGCAGCAGCCTCACCTGCATCAACAGCAGTCTTAACTGCACCTACTTCTCCTTTTACTATAACTGTAACTACTCCTGCCCCTATAAAGTATTTACCAACAAGACTTACATTTGCAGTTTTAAGCATAGCATCCGCTCCTTCAACAGAAGCAATTAGGCCAAATGTCTCAAGCATACCATATGCATTCAATCTCTTCATTCCTTTCCGTGCACGCTTTAATCAAAATTTTAATATCTAGTAGGGTTTTCAGCACAGAATTTAACAGCTTCTGCAAAAGCATTACAAGCTGATTTACAAGCTGATTGGCTTCCTGTCAACAAACCGCCTCCAAAATTTGTTTCAGATGGTGGACCATAGAATGCAACAAGACTAACTTCTGCGGCTTTTAAAGCTAAATCAAGGGCATACATAGCTTCAAGAGGAGGTGCAATTAAATAAGCAATAGCTTCTCCCTCTTTTATTCCAGCTATTTCAGATAAATATGACCCTGATCTTGAAATACAATGTGCATAATATGCAACACTATCATCTTCATTTGCGCTATAAAAACTTGCCTCTTCAGAAACAAAATGACAAATTGAATCAAGTCCGCTTTTAACTTCAGCAGGAGTTGGTCCTGATATTATTCCAATAACTTCTCCTGCATATTTTGTATTGGCATTTACTGCACCACCATAAAATGATTTTGCATATACCACCTTAATATCCACTTTCTTTGTAGCATCATCTAATGCTGTATATGTAACATCGTCACAATCAGCTGTAACCATACCTATAGATCTATGCCCTTTAGGAAGATTAAATTGTTTTATCATATCATCATTTACATTTGCAATTAGCTTCACGCTTAAAATACTGGGCTTTAAAGGATCACCTTTCATAATATTTACCATCCCTTCCTAAATAAAATATTTATTATAACTTTAAATCAAGGCCGCTTGCCTTTTCATCTAACATCTTTTTTAATATATCTGCTATATGTGCTCCTGCTTCTGCAGCTGGTGTACCTTGTTTATGAATATTTGATATAACAGTTCTCCTTGCTTCTGGCATTCCTCTTGAAGCTTTATATGCCATATAACAGCTCATACTTTCTCCTGTAACAAGCCCAGGTCTTTCACCTATTAAAACTGCAATAACCTCTGGCTCTAATATTTCAGAAATATGATCCATTGAACCCACTCGTCCATATTTTACAAAAAATGGAGTTTCGCATTCAATTCCATAAGCTTTTAAACCTTGATTTATAGCAGCTAAGGTATCTGCTCCATTTGTTTCAATTGCAGTGGAGCTTAAACCATCTGCAAGATATACTAAAACTTTAGCTTTTGGTTTGCACTTTTCTTTTAGAAGTTTTACTCCATCTTCATCAATAATTCTTCCAAGATCAGGGCGTGTAATAAATTCATCCTTATTTGAAACACATGTTTTTACAGCAAATAAATTCATACTATTTATAAATTCTTCTGAAACATCATTCCAAACTGCATCCATAGCAGCTGCATGGTCTGCCCTAAAACGTACAAGGGTATTTGTTCTATATCTTGGCCCACATCTTCCAACCCCAAGCCTTGCAGGAGTAACCTCTTTTAATTTTAAATAAGCTTCTTTATTATGTGGGTTTTCAATATGAAAATCCTTTCTTAAATCTATAGCTGTGATATCAGGAAGCTCTGCTTCATTAATAGTAGACTCGCTAAGTGCTGAAACAACAGCTTGTTCAACTTTTTTACTATCAGATTCAAGTTTCATTTCGCTTAATACTTGCTCTATTACTTTTCTTATATCAGTATCTGTTATCATCTTTCATCCTCCCCCTTTAATTATAAGAATAAGGACGCATCGCCTGCTATCTTGGTGAGTCTTCCATTTTCCATAATTCCCATTTTATTAAGCCATGCTTCAAATTCAGCAGTTGGGCGCAAATTAAACATCTCACGAAGAGTTGCTGTATTATGGTAACCTGTAGTCTGATAGTTAAGCATTATATCATCCCCTGCAGGTATTCCCATAAAGTAGTTGCATCCTGCAGCAGTCAATAAAATTTCTAAATTATCAAGATCATTGGAATCTGCTTTCATATGATTTGTATAGCAAGCATCAACTCCCATAGAGATACCAGTCAATTTACCCATAAAATGATCTTCAAGCCCTGCTCTTATAACCTGTCTTGAATCATATAAATACTCAGGTCCAATAAATCCAACAACAGTATTCACTAAAAATGGACTATATCTCTTTGCAAAACCATAACATCTTGCTTCCATAGTAACCTGATCTGCACCATGGTGTGCATCAGATGAAAGTTCTGAGCCTTGTCCAGTTTCAAAATACATAACATTAGGACCTGTTGACATTCCATCTTTTAAACATAACTCTCTTGCTTCTTGAAGCATACTAGCTGTGATTCCAAAAGCTTCATTTCCCTTTTGTGAACCTGCTATGCTTTGGAAAAACATATCTGTAGGAGCACCCTTTCTAACTGCTTCCATTTGAGTGGATACATGGGCTAAAACACAAATTTGAGTTGGAATTGAAAGCTTTGTCTTTATATCTTGGAACATATGAAGTATACGGGCTACATTATCTACAGTGTCATCTACAGGGTTTAATCCTATGACAGCATCACCTATTCCATAGCTTAAAGCTTCATATATTGAAAGCCTTACGCCATCTAAGTTATCAGTAGTATGGTTTGGCTGACAACGAGCTGCAAGACGCCCTGGTTTTCCTATAGTAGTATTGCAATGAGCTTCTACTCGAACTTTTTGAGCACCGTAGATTAAATCCATATTGTTCATAAGTTTTGCAATTCCTGCTACAACCTCTGAAGTTAACCCTCTTGAGATCCTCCTTATATCATTAGTTGTAGTTTCATGGCTTAAAATCCATTCTCTTAGTTCAGCTAATGACCAATTCTTGATTTCATTGTAAATCTTCTCATTTACATCATCTTGAATTATACGAGTAACCTCATCTTCCTCATAAGGAACCACTGGATTATTTCTAAGATCTGAAACCAATAGATTTGATAAAACTTCCTTTGCGGCAACCCTTTCTGTATCGGAAGCTGCAGCAATTTTAGCAAGCTTATCTCCTGACTTCTCTTCGTTTGCCTTTGCAAGAACCTCTTTTACAGAATTAAATTGATAAACATTTCCAAAAAGTTTTGTTGCAAGACGCATATTAAAATCACCTCACTAATTTTTGTTCAATAATTAAATACTAAAGTTTTTACTATAACGGGGACAACTCCCCCCATTCCAATAGGTTTCCCTATGTCGATAAAATCTCCATCGGATACATCTATACTATCAATAGATATTACATCTATATCAGAGCCAAGCCTTGCCATTAAACTTTGACCAAGCACTTTGCCAAAGTCATTAAATAAGACCACAATGAGAAGTTTATTCTTTTCAATAACTTCTTTCATTGAATCTATAATGATTTCAGACAATGAAACTATTTCAGAAAATTTCATATTGCTCCTTCCTGTTAAGGATAGAGCCACATTTTCTATCTCACCGTTATTGATCCAATTTAATTTTTTTCTAACAATATTAAAAAATTTTTCTTTATCCTCTTCTTCTTCAAGAGAGAGTTTTAAAATGGGAATATTTTTTATAGGAAATAGATCTTTATTTGAATATTTGATGGTACTGCCACTTATATCTGTAGAGTGGCTTCCAGCACCTACCACTGTAGCTCCAATGGTTTCAACTGGTTGTATGAGTGAAATATTGTATTTTTTCAAAGCTTCTCTTATTTTATTTGATAAGATTATGCCTATATCATTAAATTTGAAAATATCACCTAAGGGTTCATTGTAAATTAACTCACCCACACCACCTGAAAATGAGATATGCAAAACTTCTAATTTATGTTTAAAATCCTTTTCATTGGTAATAAGAAAATCATAATCTTTTGATTTCGTAGATAATCCTATTGATTGTAATATTACATCCTTTAATTTTTCACATATAGCTTCTATTTCACTTATGGAAAGCTTTTTTCCTTCATATGCTTCTATGCCAATTTCTTTTGCAAGAGTTCTTATTTTAGAAAATATGTATTCGATTTCCAAAGTATTTTCCTTAAATCTTATGAGCCTGCCGCCTATATCTAAGCAAGCTACATCTACAGCCTTTCCATTGTCAAAAATAGCTATATTAGTAGTACCACCTCCAATATCTAAATTCATGATAGTAGTAAAATTTGAATGAGAATATTTATCTGCTCCGCTTCCCTTTGCTGCAATTATAGCTTCAAGCTCAGGACCTGCTGTTGCAACTACAAAATCCCCTGCAAAATCAGAAATAGCAGATAATACTTCTTTTGCATTTTCTTTTCTTGCAGTGTCACCTGTTATGATGACAGCACCTGTTGATACATCTTGTGGTTTTATATTAGCATTTTCATATTCTCTTATGATGATATCCTTTATTTTAAAAACATCCAACCTCGTGTTTGATATAAGTGGAGTAAAATATATTTTGCTTCTATAAATTACATTCTTTTCTACAATCTTATATAAAGGTATTTTACTTCCTGACGATAAATTTTCTATAACTAATCTGCTAAATATTATAGATGTGGTGGATGTACCAATATCTATACCTACACTAAGAAGAACCTCTCTCAATCATTTATCCCCTCCTACATTTTTAAAAATCCATTCTCTTAATTCATTGATTCCCTTATCAGTAACAGAACTTATACAAAATATTGAGTTACAACCAGCATTTTTTAAAATTTTTTGTGCATAATCAATATCAATGTTAAGTAAGTCAATCTTTGATACTATGCCTATTATCTCTTTGTTAGAAAACATACTAGAAAACATAGGAGGAAACATTGAAGTTTTATCATCTGCGCTTTGTAAAAAGATTATGGCATCGTATTCATACGAACTTACAAGAAGTGCATTGTAAAATCTTCTATTCTCTAAATACTCACCTGGTGTATCTAAAATATTTTTATAGTAAGTTAATGATTGAGTTTTTTTATTCTCCAGCGTTTCATTGCTTAAGCGCTGAATTAAAGAAGTTTTGCCAGATCCAGATTTACCAATAATCATAATTTTTTTCATAAAGCTAACTCCTGGTGATTTCAGGTGCAGAAAAACCCATTTTTCCACAGATAAATGAAATAATCTCTTTTACTGCAACTTCACAGCTTGAAGTATCACCTTGAAACATCAAAGAGCCGCTAAAGCGATCTACAAATAAAAGTTCTACACCTGCTGATTTTGTTGCTATATCTGCAGAAATTATAGCAGCTTCAGTGGGTGTTATAGTAAGTATTGCAATAGCATTTCTATCTTTTCTTAAAATACCAAGCTTATTGCAAAGCTCTGCTTCAGGGCTTGATATTATGTGAGCCAAAGTGATTTGCTTTCCAGGAACATACTCTTGAATTACTCTTTGTTTTTCCATAATGCATCCAACCTTTATAAAAATGGCTTGCATATAAAAAGTTTTATATGCCAGCCATATTTGCTGATCAATAAATCCATTCTAACATTTATTAAAAAAATTATCATTAGCTTTACTTGTGATTATTATACTACTTTTATATTTGCTTTTCAAGCAAAAGCTAACTATCTACTACTTGTAGAATTAGTAAATAATATTCCTTTTTTTAGAATATTTTAAGCTCATAAATAATATTTTGCTAATAAAGATTAGCTAAATCAAAAAGTTTTTCTAAATTTTAATATCATCATTTTATAGTTTAAGTTAATTGAATATGAAAATGATATAATATAAAATGATCATAAAAGATAAAGGAGGAATTTTAATGAAAGCTTTACTATTTTTAGCAGAAGGCTTTGAAGAGATTGAAGCTCTATCAGTTGTAGATATACTAAGAAGAGCTGAGGTTTCTATCGTAACTTGTTCCATAATGGATACAAATACAGTAAAAGGTGCACACGATATCACAGTGATCTCTGATGATAATTTAAAAAATATTGATGAAGATGATTATGATGTCTTTATCTTACCAGGCGGAATGCCAGGTGCTAGAAATTTAAAAGATGATGATAGAGTTATTAAAATAATTTCAAAGGCATTTAATGAAAACAAAATAGTAGCAGCTATTTGTGCAGCTCCTATAGTCCTTGAAAAAGCAGGAATATTAAAGGGAAAAACTGCAACCTCTTATCCTGGTTTCTTAGAACAAGGGCATGATTATACCTTTTCAGATGAAATTGTTATTGTAGATGAAAATGTAATAACAAGCAGAGGACCTGCAACGGCACCTTATTTTGCTTTTGCAATATTAGATAAATTAGGTCTTTATAATAATTCAAGAAAAGTAAAGGAATCAATGTTATATAACCTTCTATAAAAATCACAGAACTATCTTGTAATGTAAAATAGCTTGTGTTATTATATATATCAAGAGGGGGGATTTTTTATGAGATGTCCAAGATGTGGTTCATATGCAATTGAAAGAATAATAAGAACCGACACAACAGAAAAAGGCTTTGGATTTTTTAAAGCCTGTTGCGGATATCTTATCTTTGGTTGCATAGGGATATTATGTGGGCTTTGTGGTGCTGGAAAAAGAAGGACATTTACAACTACATCTTTTATTTGCAGAGATTGTGGTCATAGATTTTGATGAAAAAGCTTTTTATTTTGCTCTGGATAAAGGCTATGAGAATTGGATATGCAGGAGGTTGCCACCAGATCCCTGAAAGAAGTTTTTTTATAAAGGGCTGGCAATTTCCTGTTTGTGCAAGGTGTACAGGAATTCTACTTGGACAGATAATCTTCCTTATTCTCTTTTTAGTAAAAATATACATTCCAATTTATCTTTGCTTTGTATTTCTTTTCATAATGTTCTTAGATTGGCTTATACAATATTTAGAGCTTAAACAATCCACCAATATAAGAAGGCTCATTACAGGAACCCTTGCAGGAATTGCTGAAATGAGGCTCTTTATTTATATTTTAGCATTTTTGTTTAATATAATTAAAATCCAATTTAATAATTTTATTTAAAGGGGCTGTCATTTTAGTTAAAGCATGACAGTCCCAATATTTTCTCATTGTGATAACCCTTTAACTTATCTTCTAGTAGATTTATTTACAAATGAAACTATAACTAACAATAAACATGACCCTGCAAGCGCAATCAAAACACTTGGTATATTGAATCCTGTAACAGTACCTAAACCTAACCATGAAGCAATAAAGCCACCAAGAAATGAACCAACTATACCTACAATAATATTACCAATAATTCCTATTCCAGAGCCTCTCATAATCACATTAGCAAGCCATCCAACCACTGCTCCAAATAAAATCCAAACGACAATTCCCATTATAATACCTCCTCATCGCTTTATATATTGTTAAGTCAATTATATCCTTTTTTTATTTTAAAAAAATTAATTTTTTGTTAAAGCTGTAATTGTTTACGTAAGATACCCTTATTTAATCTTCAAAAAAGTTTTTATTCTACCTATAGCTTAATTTGAATACTATATATTAAAATAATTAATATGTTGGGGGATCAAATGAGCATAAAAAAGACCTATTTAGAAAAATCAAGAGAAAAAATTGGGTATGTAGAATATGAAATAAGAAATGATAATCTGTATATAATATCAACTTTTCTTGAGGAGAGATATAAAAATATATTTATAATAAGGGATATTTGCAGAAAATTTTATGATATATTAGAGAGAGAAGATCCTGAATATATAATAGCATTAATTGATGATAAAGAAACCTTCACAAGTATGTTAAAAAATGTAATCCGTGATATAAAGATATTTGAAGAAAATGGAAAAGACTATATGAAGATAAACTGTGCACAGGTGAAAGATAAACTAAGATCTTTTATTTAAAAAATAAAGGTGAGCTCGGCGGATTTAATAATATTTTATTAATCTCGCCGTTCTCACAATCTATTCTCTATAAGATTAAATAGATATACCAATGAAAGGGATTTAACTTATGTCCATATTTTTACTCATAATAATTTATATATCATTTATAAGCTTAGGGCTTCCTGACTCATTGCTTGGCTCTGCTTGGCCTGCTATGCATAAAGATTTTTTAGTACCTGTATCATATGCTGGAGTTATATCCATGATTATAACTGGAGGTACTATCATATCTAGCTTTTTAAGCGGAAAACTTATAAAACGCTTTGGTACAGGCAAAGTGACATTTATTAGCGTTTTCATTACAGCCATATCATTATTTGGCTTTTTTATGTTCCCACATTTTTATTCTCTTTGCATATTAGCAATTCCTTTAGGTTTTGGAGCAGGTGCTGTAGACTCTGCTCTTAATAGTTTTGTTGCACTTCATTATAAAGCAAAACATATGAACTGGCTCCATTGTTTTTGGGGAATTGGAGCTACTTTAGGCCCTATCATAATGTCTGTGTTTTTAAAAAATAACAACTATTGGAGAGGAGGATATTTAACAATATCTATACTACAATTTTGTTTAGTCATCATATTGTTCTTATCCTTGTCAAGATGGTCAAAAATTGAAAATATAGAGCTAAGAAATGCATCCTATGAAAAACTTAAAAGTACAAAAAATCCTTATAAAGTGCCTGGAGTTAAAATTGCGCTCTTATCATTTTTTTGCTACTGTGCAACAGAAGCTTCTACAGGATTATGGGGAAGCAGCTTTTTAGTTCAAGTAAAAAAAGTCCCTAACGATATAGCGGCAAGGTGGGTTTCTCTATTCTTTTTAGGAATTACAATAGGGAGATTTATTTCAGGATTTATAACACTTAAAATAAGCAATGTAAAATTAATAAGATTAGGGCAGTTTATTTGTGGAGTAGGCACAATTATATTGATGCTACCTCTTTCTAATGTCTTTTCCATGTTTGGTTTTATCCTTATAGGATTAGGGTGTGCTCCTATATTTCCATCCATGCTTCATGATACTCCTGTACATTTTGGAAAAGATATATCTCAATCTATTATGGGAATACAAATGGCTTTTGCATATATGGGAACTACGTTTATGCCTCCATTATTAGGAATTATATCCTCAAAATTAAGCTTTGAAATTTTCCCTATATTTATATTGTCTTTTATCATAGTTATGACTATAAGCACAGAAAAATTAAAAATACTGCCCCAATATTTTTAATTTTTCTTAATTATAATGTATAGATCACCTTTTAGGAAGGACATCAAGCATTGAAAAAACCTGCTTTTTTATTTCCTCTTTTTCATCGAAGCTTCCATTTTCAATACTCCAAATCAATCCAATTCCAGATATGAAATAAAAAATCCCTTTCACAAGCCTCTTATGGTCAGACATATTTCTTATCTCTCCATTATTCTGCGCTTCTTTAACTAACCTTTCTAAAATATCGTTTACTTTACCATAAAGTTCATGTCGAAAAGTACCAAGGTTTTCATCCATATTACTTTTATAAATCTGTTTAAGAAGGTCAGAGCCATTTTCAACTACATAATCTATATAAACACAAAGCATAGCCCACATCTTTTCAACATAACTTTCTTCAAACATGGCATTTGAAAAATTCACTTTATCAATCAGAACACTATTATCAAAAAGCGTGCTCAAAATTTCACTCTTAGATTTAAAATGATAATAAAATGTTGTCTTACTAATACCGCATTCATGGCAAATATCTAAAATATTTGTATTATCATAGCCATTTTTTTTAAACATTTGAATAGCTTTTTCACGTATTATTTCTTTCATGCGTTTACTTTCACCGCCTTGAAATCATTATAACACAATATTATTGCATTCTCCTTATATCTTGACATTTATTTTACATTCACTTATAGTAATATTACCTGAGTAATTATTATATTTACTTAAGTAAAGGAGATTTATATGGTAACAAAGTATAATAATCTGTTTTCAACCTTTCAAATTGGCAATGTAAAACTAAAAAACCGTATCGCTCTTGCTCCTATGGCAGGAACACCTGTTGATGAAAACGAATACTACATTGAGATAGCCCGTGGTGGTGTTGGTCTTATCGTTTCAGGAACAACTCTAGTGCAAAACAAGGTAGATGTGCCTGCTCATATAGTCTTTGATCACCCTGCAGAATTTATAGAAAAAAGAAGTCTCATGCTTGAAAAGGTACATAGTTATGGTACAAAAATGTTTATCCAATTAACAGCAGGGCTTGGGCGCAACCTTCCTGCATCTTTTGCAGGAGGCAGACAAAGCGTAAGTGCATCAGCAAATCTGCCTAATGTTTGGAATCCTGAAGAAAAAACAAGGGAACTTACAATTGAAGAAATTAGAGAATATCTTCAAGCCTTTGCAAAAGCAGCAAAAATGTCACAGATGGCTGGATATGATGGAGTTGAAATCCATGCCATTCATGAAGGTTATTTACTAGATCAATTTGCTCTTTCTTGTTGCAACCATCGTACAGATCAATATGGAGGAAGCCTTGAGAATCGAGCACGTTTTGCAGTTGAAATTATGCAAACCATAAAAAAAGTTTGCGGACCAAATTTTCCTGTAGGTTTGCGTTTTAGTGTTCGCAGTTATACAAAAGGATTCAACCAAGGTGCAGTTCCTGGAGAATCATTTGTTGAGTTTGGAAGAGATTTAAAAGAGGCTGTTGAACTTGCTAAATATCTTGAAAAATCTGGATTTGATTTTTTAAATTGTGATAATGGCACATATGACTCCTGGTATTGGTCACATCCACCTATGTATATGCCTGAAGGTTTAAATGTAGAGGATGCTGCTCATATTAAAGCTGCTGTTTCAATTCCAGTCATGGTAGCAGGACGCCTTGAAAATCCTGAACTTGCAGAAAGTGTCCTTGAAAGCAAAAAAGCTGATATGATATCTATAGGTCGCCAGCTTCTAGCTGACCCACAGTATCCTAATAAAATCAAAGTAGATAATTATGATGATGTAAAACCATGTATCGCTTGTCAGATTGGATGTTTTGGCAGGATCTTTTTAGGAAAGACAAGAAGCTGTGCTGTAAATCCTGCATGTGGCAATGAACGCTATCATGATCTAAAACCTGCTGATAAGATTAAGAAAATTATGATAGTAGGCGGTGGCCTTGCTGGTATGGAAGCAGCACTAATTGCATCAAAACGTGGTCATAAGGTAAATCTATACGAAAAGTCATCAGAGCTTGGAGGAGTATTTATTGCTGCAGCAGCTTTTGACTTTAAAGATGCTGATAAGAGACTTATTGAATGGTACAAAAGACAACTTACTAAAAGTACTGTAAATATTCACTTAAATGCTGAAGTGAATACACAACTTGTAAGTTCAGAAAAACCTGATGCCATAATTATTGCAACTGGTGCAAAAGAGCGCAAATTACATATAGAAGGTGGAGAACGCATCATTTATGCTATTGACCATCTCCTGAAAGATAAAGACTGTGGGCAAAATGTCGCTATTATAGGTGGAGGTATCACTGGCTGTGAAATATCATATTCACTAGCAAAAAAAGGTAAAAATGTTTCAATTATCGAAATTTTAAACGAAACTTTGCCTGATCGAACATTATCAGCAGCTAACCGTAACTGCTTAAAAGAGCTGATGACATATTACAAGGTAAATGAATATACAAATGCAAAAATCGAAAAAATTACAGATAATAAGATTATATTAATAAAAGGCGAAAACAAAGAATCAATTCCAGCAGATACTGTTATCGCTGCTGTTGGATATATTAATGAAAACTCACTCTATACAGAGTTATTAAATTATTGCGGCGAAGTCCACATACTTGGTGATGCAAATAAGATTTCGAATGTTTTAAATGCTGTTTGGTCTGCAAATGAATTAGCAAGCCATATATAAAATAACTATCGCCCACAATGCCCTATAAGCCTTGTGAGCGATTTTAATAAATTAACTGATTTCATTCAATATACCACTAAAAGTATTTTGTATACCTTCATTTAAATATTCTTCTATCCATTCAAGAACTTCAATACAGCTAATGGATACACCTTGTAGTATACCCTTTGTTTCTTTAGTGTTAAATTCAAAATGATTAAGAGAGCTTTCAAATATAACTTTAAATTCAACAGATTCATAGCTCATTATTAGATTGACCATGGTTTTAGAAAAATCTCCTAAGGGAATCCTATCTATATGAGATATTTTAAATTTTGCAATAACCTTTGTGCCTACCCCTTTTTTGGAGTGTATATGAAATTCTCCTCCAGAGATTTCAGAGGAATATTTTAATAGAGAAATACCTAAACCTATTTTTCTTGTCGTCCTTGTAGTTACAAATGGATCCATAACATTCTTTAAGAATTCCTCATCCATTCCTGTCCCATCATCACAAATAGTAAGTATTAATTCATCTCCAATTGCTTCAAGAGTTACTGTTATATTCCTAGCTTCTGCTCTTATTGAATTTTGAATGATATCTAATAAATGTAATGATATTTCTTCCATAAACTTATACTCACCTTTATAAAATATTATCTAATATCTCATCTTTTCAAACAACTGATCTATACTCTTTTCATCTAAATCTAAAAAAACTTCCCTCTCAAGTATATCACCTAAGTAATGAGCATCGGAGGAATTATAGTATTTATATTTCCTCAAATATTCATGTTCTTTTAGAAACACTTCATTATTACATTTTTTTGAAAATTCAATATACTTTATTGGTAAATCCTGAGGCACTACTCCTAAATTTGAAATCAAACTGTTCGAACTTCTGTCAAGATGTGCTGGCACTATAATACCATTTAACTCCATAGTTTTATTAAATGCCTCCTCAATTGTCAAATTTGTTGCAGTTATCAATAATTTTTTGTTATTATAGATGATTTCATCATTTTCATCCATAACAAGCTGAGAGCCAAATATGTCTTCTCTATTTTCCATATTATTCATAGCACTATAAACATAATCCTGCATCTTAAGAACATCTTTTAAACTTTTAAAAAGAGCAACTAAATGAACTTCTTCTTGAGTTTCTATCTCCATCCCAGGTATCACTATGACATCTTTATCAAAGCTGCATTTCATAACAGCCTCACAGTTTTCGGCGCTATTGTGGTCAGTTATCGCAATAAAATCAAGTCCTTTTATATATGCCATATTTACTATATTATTTGGTGTCATAGATTCATCAGCACATGGAGAGAGACAAGAATGTATATGCAAATCTACTGCAAATTTCACTGCATCACCAGCCATTTTCTAATTTGTAAATTTTACCACAAACATCATATGTGGAAAGATTTGTTGATATAAGCATTATGTCCTCTCTCTCAGCTTTTTGTATTATTGATTCTACAACCTCCATAGACGATGAAATCACTACACATGCAGCTTCTGTTAAAGCAGCAACTCCCAAAACATTTATATTGCTAAGCACCGTGACTATAGCATTGTCTTTTTCTGCATGGCTTATTACAAAACTTAAAAGGTCAGAAGAACATACACCTTTAAACTCGTTATCTCGTTTATCTATGCAACACAAAATCTTTCCTTCTATCTCATTTACTAAATCATAAATTTTCATAAAAAGATAATCCTTTCATCACATAATTTTTACAACACTTCCACGGTCAGTATTAGGAGGCATCACCATTATTTTAACTGGCATCCTATCTTGTATCTCCTTTAAATGGCTTATTATGCCAATGGTGAGGTTATTATTTTTTATCTTCTCAAGGGCTCTTAAGACTATATCTAAACTCTCCTTATCCAGTGTACCAAATCCCTCATCTAAAAAGAAAAATTCTAGATTCATCCTTCCCTTTAATTGTATATGAGAGCTTAAAGCTAAAGCCATAGAGAGCGATGTTAAAAATAATTCACCCCCTGATAAAGATTTTATCTTTCTCTTCTCTCCCCCATTTAACAAATCCCTTATCATAAATTCTCCGCTATCGTCTATAAATATATTATACCTTGAACCTGTTATATTAGATAAGGTGTTTGATGCAACATGAGATATGTATTTTAATTGTTTATATGCCACAAAATCCATTATGCTGCTGCTGCCTGAGGTGACTTTTTTAATCTCATCTACAAGCTCCTTCTTCTTATTTAAATCATCAAGCTTAGCTTTTAATTCTTGAGCCTTTAAAAGATTATTTATGCCAATCTCTATTTCCTTGCTTAAGGCTCCAGTTTCTTCTTCTACCTTTGTTTTTAACTCTTCAAGGTTCTCCTTTTTATAGTTTAACTCTTGCCATCTTTCTTCACTTATGTTCACTTTATTAATTTTTTCCTCAAGCATTGATATTTTCTGAATTAAAATCCCATAGGATTTTTTAAAATCATTTATCTTTTTTTCAAGCTCAAGCTCTTCTTCTTTAGTGATTTCAAATTCTTCTATATTGTTATCTAAATTTAACCTCATCAAGTTTTCTTTTAAATTATTTTCCAAAACCATAAGCAAATTGTTCTTTGTAAGCACCATATCTTTAAGTTTTTCAAGCTTTGATATCTTATCTTGTTTTAAAGATTCAATTTCCTTTATCTTATTTGCAGATATTATATATTCCTTTTCTATCTTTTCTATCTCAGATTTTATCTCACCTAATCTGTTTATCAATTTATCCTTGCTCTGAAATTTAAGCTTTAAAGCTATGGATGCGTGCTTTTCAAAGTTTATATCTATTTCATCCTTTAGCCTTAAACTCATAAGTTTTTTTTCAGATGATTTTTCTGCTAAAGTATTTTTCTTTAAAACAAACTCATCTAATAGCTTTCTATTATCAGTTATATTTTTAAAATTTACCATATACTTTTTATACATATCCATGGTAATTTCCTTAAGCTTTTTTAAATCATCTGACTTAAAGAACAATTTTTCTTCATCATATTCTTCACTTATATATTTAAGCTCTAGAAGGATTTTTTGCCTCTCATCTTCTCTTGATATCATCTCATCCCCTGTGATTTTAATCCTGCCTTTTGTCTCGTGTAAATCTGATATGGATCTCTCATAATCCCTTTTTAAAGCTAAATTATCATTTAAAAGCTTTGACCTCTCAAGTTGAAATTCTATAAGCCTAGCTTTAGTCTCTTCCATTAAGTTTTTGCAGCTTAAAATATCATTCTTAACATCTTCTATTGAATTATATTCTAAAGATATATTATTTAAATTATTTTTTTGATCTTTAATCTCCCCTTGAAAGGATTCTATTTGAGTTTTATAGACTATTACAATATCATTTACTTTTTTAAGCTCTTCTGCCTTATGATTAAATTTTTTCTCATCATATTCTACATCTTTTATATAAGCCTTGTTTTTAAATGGAGGAGAAGACCCACATAATGGGCATTTATCCTCTGTTTCAAGTATAGGCATCAAAACCTTTATAGCCTTATTTGCTGCACTTTCGTTTTTTAGATTTTCAAGATTTTTAAATTCTTCCTCAAGCTCTCTTTTTTTAATAAGAGCAGCTTCTATATCGATATTCTTTTTAAATACCTTTTCCTCACTTAGCTTTATGTTATTTAAAACCCTCTCCCACTGAAGCCCTAAGGAATTTAAATCATTTAACTTATTTGTAAATGAAGATATAGCATCTCTACCAATATCTATATTTTTTTCCATAATAGCAACTTGTTTTTCATTATATTCTAAGCTTACTTTAAGGTTTTCACTCTTACATTCATAAAGGGCAAGGCTGCTATCTAAGTTTTCTTTGTTTTCTTTTAAGGAAGATATGTTTTTTTCTACATCGGATAAATTTTTTATAAATTTTCTATAGCTGTTCTCTATTTCTGAAGCTTTGATTATCCTATTTAAATAAATTTCTGAAACTTCATTTTGCTTTAATTTAACTTCTTCTTCCTTAAGATGATTGCCTATATAATCAATTTTATCTATACAAATTTTGTTTTCTTCCTCAAGCTTTTCAATCTCTTCTTTTATCTTTAATAGCTTATTCTGAAGAGTTTTTATACCTTTGTTTAGCTTTTCTTGTTCATCAATTAAAAACATCTCACTTTGAAGATTTTCATGTTCACTATTTAAAAGTGGAATATCTTGAATCTTTCTTATGGATAATTCTTCAAATTTTAAATTATAGCTTAAAAATTTCTCCTGAAGGTTTAAAAGCTGCTTTTCCATATCTTCTTTGTTTTTTACTAGCTCTTCTAAATCCTTCTTCTCGGAATAGATCTTTTTCTTAATGGGAATCAAATCTTTCACCATTTTATAATTATTTAACTTCTCTTCTTCATATTTGATATCAGAGTTTTTCTCCTGAAGCTTTTCTAATTCACCTTTTAAAGAAGATATTTCATTGCTTATATTCCATATATTTTGTATCTCATTGTATTCTTTAATAAAAGAAGTTAAAACTTCCTTTATCTTATCCTTTTCTGTGAGCTTTTCCTCATATAATGACTTCTTTTTATTTAAGTCTTCTTCATTTACCACATTAAAACTCTTAAATTCCCCTTCAAGATTAGCATAAGTTAATTCCAATTTTTTACTATAGTTTTTTATCTTACCTATAAGATCAGTACCATATATCTTCAAATCAAAGAGCCTTTCGATTAAAGCTCTCCTTTCAGCTGGAGTGGTCTTTAAAAATTCAGAAAATTTTCCCTGAGGCAAGACAACAGCAGTGACAAAATCTTTATATTCAAGACCCAAAACTTCATTCTTTAACAGAGTGTCTATATCGCTATCCTTTGAAGATATGATTTCTTCATTTTTTATAAGCTTTACGCTTTTTGTCTTATAAGAACCATTTTTACAATTTACCACTCTCTCTATCTCATAATTATCATCATTTATTAAAAAAGAAAAGCTCACAAAGGCACTTTTACAATTTATATTTATAAATGTCTTTTCCCTTCCTGCACCATCTCCTGAATCTCTATCGGTCTTATTAAATAAAGAAAATGTAATTGCATCAAGTATGCTGGATTTTCCGCTTCCTGTAGGTCCAAATATTCCAAACATTCCATGAGATGTTATATTTGTAAAATCTATAGTCTGCCTTTCAATAAAGCTATTAAATCCCGAAATCATGAGCTTAATTGGCTTCATCTAATTCACCTTCTTTCATTATTTCGTTAAACATATCCATGAGATCTTTAGAAGGTACTCTATTTGTTTTATAACTGTAAAAGTCAAAAAAGATTTCATCCATAGTCTTTGTATTTAAATCTTCTGTCTCTTCTATGGTCATCTCTTCTATATTAAAGCATGGTTTTATTTCTACTATGTCTTTTTTTATCTTCTTTAGATTTGAAATAAGATCCCTTTCAAGAAAATTTTCGCAATGAATTTCAAAATAAACATAGCAATTTCTATTCTTATTCTTTTCACAAATTTCAATAGCTTCTATAGGAGAATATGCTGTCCATATCTCAATAGGTTTAGGATTGCTTAAGTATTCCCTCTTAACCTCTGCTTCTATACCTTTTTTTACTTCAACTATATTTACAGAATTTTTATTATTTCTCTCAGATTTTGAATATTTAATAGGCGCACCGCTATAGCTTAGTTTTGAATATTTATGCTTAAAGTTTTGAGCTTTATGAAGATGACCTAAGGCATAATACTGAGGAGATGATGGAAGATCTTCTGTATTTACAAGAAGTGCTCCTCCTAAGAGCTCTCTTTCTGAATCGCAAGGCTCTCCGCTTTGCAAAAAAAGATGAGCCACGACTATGTTTATAGAATCATCTTGAAAATTTAGGCATAAATTATTTAATAAATTCCCTATATCCTTTGAATAGTTCCTTTGAAGGCTTATTTCTTCTATTTCCCCTTCTATATTAGAAAATACACTCTTATCATTTAAATAAGGTACTGTTATTATCACAGCCTTCTCCTCATTTAATTCCACATTCAAAAAGCCCCTTCCGCTTTTTACCACATTTAACTCTCCATATCTTCCTTCAGGAATTACGGTATTTATATTTCCTATGAATATTATGCCTAGATCCATAGATAGAGAATTTAAAGCTTCTAATTTTTCAGAACTGTCGTGATTTCCAGAAATTATGATTATAGGTCTTTTTCCTCCATCTGAATATCTCTTTAAATACCTATATAGCATATTTTCAGCTTTAGCAGAAGGAAGAGGGCTGTCAAATATGTCTCCTGATATTAAAATTAAATCAATTTTTTCTCTTTCTAATATATTTAATATCTCATCTAAAAAGATATTCTGTTCATTTAATCTTGAGATACCATCTAAGCTCTTTCCTAGATGCCAGTCTGATGTGTGAAGAATTTTCATAAATCACCTCATAAATTTAGTATACTGTTATATGCAAGTAGTATTCCCACTTTTGCCTGATTAAAAATAAGTCCTCCTTGATAATATGCAATATAAGGCTCCCGTATTGGAGCATCACAGGATAACTCTATTGAGCTTCCTTGAATAAAGGATCCAGATGCCATTATGACCTTATCATCATATCCTGGCATATCCCAAGGCTCACAGGTTACAAAGGAATCCACTGGGGAAGCATATTGAATCCATTTGCAAAACTCTATCACCTTCTCAGGGGAGCCTAATTTTATTGCCTGCACTATATCCGACCTTTTGCTCATAGAATTTGGTATGGTTTCATATCCTAAAAGCTCCCCCATCTTAGCACAGAGTATAGAACCCTTTAAAGCTTCCATGGTTATAAGAGGTGAAAGAAACAAGCCCTGATACATATTCCTCATAACCCCAAAATTAGAACCGCATTCTCCGCCAATACCTGGAACTGTAAATCTATAAGCTGACTGTTCAACATATTCTTTTTTACCAACTATGTATCCTCCTGATTGAGTAATCCCCCCTCCAGGATTTTTTATCAAAGAGCCTGCAATTAAATCTGCACCTACATCAGTAGGCTCCAATATATTTACAAATTCTCCATAGCAATTATCAACAAATATTATGATATCTTTTCTTATTTTTTTTGCAATTTCTATAGCATTTTTCATATCTTCAATGCTTAAACTCTCTCTGAAGCTATAGCCTCTGCTCCTTTGCAGATGAACCATTTTAATAGAAAGATCCTCTTTTAAAATCTCCGCCATAAGCTCAACATCGATTGTAAAATCTTTTTTTAAGGGAATTTCTCTATAATTTATATTATAATCCTTTAACGATCCAATACCTGTTTTTCTCCCAATTCCAATGGAGTTATGAAGCGTATCGTAAGGCTTTCCCGATGCTGCAAGCAGTGTATCTTTTGGTCTTAAATTTCCAAATATAGCAGAAAATATTGCATGAGTTCCATTTACAAAATGGGGTCTAACTATAGCCCTCTCTGCATTAAATATATTAGCATAGATCCTATCAAGACCATCTCTTCCAACATCTCCATAACCATAGCCTGAAGTATTTTGAAAATGAGCTTCAGATACCCTCTCCTCTTGAAAAGCATTTAAAATTTTTATGGTATTTATCTCTTTTATATCCTCTATTTCATCAAATATGTGCTTTATCTCATTAATAGCAATATCATAAACTTCAAATATTCTATCGCAAACCTTATACTTTTTTTTCAAAAAATCCTTTGTTTTCATAATACCTCCATAAAAAAAGAATAGGCATACCTCCTATTCTTTTTGTGATTCCTCAAAACTTGTATTATTAAATAAAATTGCGTTTACTGGAACTATTGTTGATATGGCGTGTTTATATATAACATATTGTTTTCCTAAATTATCTAAAACTATGGTAAAAGAATCAAATCCCTTTACATAACCTTTTAATTGAAATCCATTTGTTAAGAAAATTGTAACTGACGTTTTTGATTTTCTTGCCCCATTTAGAAAAATATCTTGCAAATTGTTAGTTGTTTTATTCATAATTTACTCCCTCCTTTATAAACTATAAACTATATTAATATTTCTATAATTATAAAAAAAATCCTTTATTTTATTCCCTTTAGGTTTCATATAAACAAATAATTTTTTTTATTATGTTAAATTCAGTCTCTTCATCAATATTAATATAAGTCGAATTTTTAACATTTCTAAACCAAGTTAGTTGCCTCTTTGCATAATTTCTGCTCCTCTTTTTTATAAGCAGAACCATAGCATCATACTCCATTTTTCCATCTAAGTATTCTAAAACTTCTTTATATCCAATTCCCTGCATAGACTGATGCATAGTCGTAAGTCCCATATTTTTAAGCCCTATTACCTCATCCACCAACCCATCCTCTAACATCTTATCTATTCTTGAATTTATTTTATTATATAGGCACTCCCTATTCATATTCAATACTATATATCTATAATCAAAAGCAGGAGATTTCTTTAAGTTTTCAAGCTTATACTCACCTATGGTCTTTTTTGTCAGTTTATAAACTTCAAGAGCTCTTATAACCCTCTTTAAATTATTAAATGGTATTGAATTGTAGGATTCTATATCCTTATCTTTTAAAAGAGAATGCACATATTCCTTTCCGTGGTCATCTGCTAAATCACTTAAATATTTTCTATATTCATCGTCCTTTACGGCGTCTGTGAAATCATAATCATTTATTACAGAGTCTATATACATCATGGTTCCCCCTGTCAATATAGGAACTCTCTCTCTATTTAATATTTCATCTATTTTTTTTACACAAAGCTCTTTAAACATGGATGCATCAAAATTTTCAAAAGGAGATTTTATATCAATTAGATGATGCTCTATTCCTTCCATTTCTTCCTCTGTAGCTTTTGCAGAGCCTATATTTAAATTTTTATATATTTGCATAGAATCACAGGAAATGATCTCTCCATTTATTTTCTTTGCAAGATTAATTGCAATTTTAGTCTTTCCTACTGCTGTAGGTCCAGTTATTATCAATAGCTTTCTCATTAATGTTATATCCTTTTAAACCATCTTTCAATATCTTTAACAGAATGTACAATTATAGTAGGCCTTCCGTGCGGACAAGTAAATGGTTCATCTAAGAATCTTAAATCATCCATTAAAGATATCATCTCTTCTTCTGAAAGATCTTCCATAGCTTTAACAGAAGACTTACATGCAATTGAAGCTATCTTATTATACCTTACTTCAATCTCTTTCCCTGACCCCATAGCCTGAAGGTTTTCTAACACATCCATAAATATAGACCTTGCGCTTATATTCCCTATAAAAAGCGGTACTTCTTTTAAGACAATTGTATTCTCTCCAAAATCTTCAAACAAAAATCCACAAGTTTCAAAAACTATTTTATTTTCATAAACAAATAGCACTTCGCTTTGTGTTAATTCAATAACCTCTGGAATCATCAAAATTTGACTTACAACTTTTCTCTCTGTTATATCCTTTACATACTTTTCAAAGTTTATCTTCTCATGTGCAGCATGTTGATCGATTATGTACAACAAGTCCTCATGTTGTGAAATAATATACGATTTATTGAATTGTCCAATCAGCTGAAGCTTTGGAAATTTAGCTTCTCTTTTGAATTCAAATTTTATAGTATCTTTACTTGCAAGTTTATCACTAAATGTAAATTTTTCAACCTTGTTTTCTAAAAAATCTACATTTTTATTTTTTTCTTTATCATAAGCAGGATTTTTACTCCTTAAATCATAAGGTATTTCAACTTCACTTATATCAATCTTTTCTTGATAAGCCTCCTCGTAGGGGGTGTAATTGTCATTTTCTGTATGTATTTCAAACTTCTCTTTCTTAAAATATTCTTTAAGAGCTAAATGAACTCCTTCAAATACTAATGAGAAAACTTCTCTTTCTTTTAAAAATTTCACTTCCATCTTCTGAGGATGAACATTTATATCAACTAAATCTGGAAATAACTCTATATTTAAAATAAAAAATGGAAATTTATTTACCATTATAAAGGATTTAAAAGCATTTTCGACTGCTACTGAAAGCATCCTGTTCTTTATATACCTACTATTTACAAATAGAGTCTGATTATTTCTATTTCCTCTTGATATGGATTCTTCCCCAACCACTCCAGATATTATTCCAAGGTCCTTGTGATATAAAACATCTATCAAATTTTCCGAAAAATTTTTTCCATAAATCGATAATACAGCTTCTCTTAAACTACCCTTTCCATTTGTAAATAATACTTTCTTTCCATCCTTATATAGATTAAATGATATGTTTAAATTTCCAAGGGCTATCCTCGTAACCACATCGATTATGTAAGAAAACTCTGATATATGTGATTTTAAAAATTTTAATCTTGCAGGCATAGAAAAGAAAATATCAAAAACATATATCTGGGTGCCTTGTGGTATTCCCACATCTTTAATAAACCGCCTACTTCCTCCCCATATCTCTATTTCCCTTCCCATATCTTCACTTTCAATTTTGCTCTTTAAATTTACCTTTGCAACAGAAGCTATGCTTGCTAAAGCTTCTCCTCTAAAGCCCATAGATTTTATTTTCTCAATATCTTCTATAGAATTTATTTTACTTGTAGAATGGGGCATAAACGCCTTTTCTATATCATCTTTGTGTATGCCATCTCCATCATCTACAACCCTCATGGACCTTTTTCCGCCATCTTCTATATAAATATGTATATTTTTGCTATTTGCATCTATGGAATTTTCTATGAGCTCCTTTATAACAGAAGCTGGCCTTTCTACAACTTCTCCTGCAGCAATTTTATTAAATGTATCTTTATCTAAAATATTTATTCTGTTCACTCTATCACCTTATTTTTTTAATCTCTCTGATATCTCAAATAACTTGTTAAGAGCTTGCATAGGTGTGTAGTTTAAAACATCTATTTTCTTTATCTCCTCTATCAGCGCTATTTTTTCTATATCTATATCATCACATTTTGTCTCATAATTCTCTTCTATTTCATATAAATTGCTATCAGTTAGCAATATCTTCTCTTTTTCAATCTCTTTTAGTATGACTTTTGCTCTTTTTAAAACCTCATCTGGTACTCCAGCAAGCCTTGCAACATCTATTCCATAAGATTCATCTGCTCCACCCTTTACGATTTTTCTTAAAAATATGATATCATCATCCATCTTTTTAACCTTAACAGAGTAATTTTTGATGCCTTTTATGGTATTTTCAAGCTGGATTATCTCATGATAATGTGTTGCAAATAAGGTTTTACATCTTAAAAAATCCTTCGTACATATATATTCTATTACAGCCCAAGCTATGGATAATCCATCAAAGGTAGAAGTTCCCCTCCCAACCTCATCTAAAATAATGAGGGACTTATTTGTAGCATTTTGCAGTATATTTGCAACCTCCCACATCTCCACCATAAAAGTAGACCTTCCCCCCACTAAGTCATCAGAAGCACCTATCCTTGTGAATATCTTATCACATATTGAAATATATGCATATGATGCTGGAACAAAAGATCCCATATGAGCCATTATTACCATTAAAGCAATCTGCCTCATATAAGTAGATTTGCCTGCCATATTTGGCCCTGTGAGTATTATCATCTGATCCTCTTCTAAATTTATTTTACAATCATTTGGAACAAAGTCACCCTTTTTTAAGATCTTCTCAACTACAGGATGCCTTCCATCCTTTATCATTATCTCTCCATCTTGAGATATAACAGGCTTAACATAATTATTTTCTTCTGCAATTTTTGCAAGGGATAAGAGAGCATCGAGAACTCCTATTATACTTGATGTCTTCTTTATTCTATCCTTTGCATTTTCTACCTCATCCCTTACTGATACGAAAATATCATATTCTAATATAGAAAGCCCGCTCTCTGCATTTAATATCTTCTCCTCTATATTTTTTAAATCCTCAGTGACAAACCTTTCTGCATTTGATAAGGTCTGTTTTCTTATATACCTTCCTTCAGGTATTAGATTAAAATTAGCTTTGGTTATTTCAATATAGTATCCAAATACTTTGTTATATCCAACTTTTAAAGACTTTATACCAGTAAATTCTCTTTCTTTACTCTCAAGCTTAGATATCCAATTCTTACCTTCTTTTTTTGCTAATCTTAATTCATCTATTTCCTGATTAAACCCATCTTTAATTATATCTCCTTCTTTGATAGAGACAGTAGACGAATCCATTATGGATTTTTCAAGAAGAGAATAAATATCATTTAAAAGATCCATATTTTCATATACATATCTTATGGATAAGGATGAGCAATTCTCAATGCTTCTTTTTAACTTTGGCAAATTTGATAATGAATTTTTAAGAGCTATCATCTCTTTAGCATTTACACTCTTCGAACAAATCTTCCCAAGTATCCTTTCTATATCATATATATCATTTAATGCTCCCTCTATATTTTCTCTTATAAATGGGTTATCTTTCAATTCTTCCACTGCATCTAGTCTATTTCTTATCTTCTTTTCATTAAATAAAGGAAGCTCAAGCCACTTTCTTAAAGTCCTCCCTCCCATGGATGTTACTGTTTTATCTAAAACCCAGAGGAGAGATCCTTTTTTATTTTTATCCTTTAAGCTTTCAAATAGCTCAAGATTTACTTTAGAATTCAAATCTATCATCATATGATCTCTTGTATTGTAAAATTCCACTTTGTTTATATGGCTTAAAGATGACTTTTGAGTATATTCTATATATTTTAATAATTGATAGCATACCTTTTTAAGCCCCAAAGATCTTATATTTTCAAAGTTTAAAAAGCACCTTTTCAAATAATCATCCATGAAGGCTTCATCCTCATATGCAACTGATATTAAAGCATTTATTCTATTTTCAATTATCCCTTTTAAATTCTCATTTTCTTTAAACAATATTACTTCAGAAGGTGAAACCTTGCTTATTTCAGAAAGAAGAGCCCCTTCTTTAAATAAAAAGTAAGTTACTTTAAATTCTCCTGTTAAAATATCGCAAAAGCTTAAGAAAATCTGGTCCATAGATTTAAATATGCACAATATATAGTTATTCTTTTTATCCTCTAAAAAAGATGTGTTTATAACAGTCCCAGGGGTTACGATCTTCACCACATCTCTTCTTACAATGCCCTTAGCATCCTTTGGATCTTCCATTTGCTCACAAATTGCAACCTTGTATCCTTTATTTATAAGCCTTCCTATATAAGATTCAGCCGCATGATAAGGCACTCCGCACATAGGTGCTCTTTCAGAAAGCCCGCAGTCCCTGCCTGTTAGAGTGAGTTCTAATTCCCGTGATGCAAGTATCGCATCTTCAAAAAACATTTCATAAAAATCTCCAAGCCTATAAAAAACCAATTCTTCTTTATGCTCATCCTTTATCTGTAAATAGTGCTGCATCATAGGACTTAAAGCCATATCTTTATCCCCCTTACTATAAAACCTCACCTACAAGAGAATGAGTCCTCACATCTGTAATCCTAACTTTTACCATTTTACCTATCATATCTTCCCTTCCTGAAAAGTTTACAAGCTTTCCTCCTTCAGTTCTTCCTGATAATTTCTCTATGTTATTTTTGCTAAGATCTTCAACTAATACATCGTATACCTTATTTAAACACTTTTTATTGTTTGAAAGTGCCGTTTCATTTAAAGCTAATACAACCTTATTAAACCTCTTATGCTTTGTTTCATCATCTATATCATCATGAAAATTAGCAGAAGGAGTGCCTTCTCTTTTAGAATAAATAAATGTATAAGCAGAATCAAACATTACCTCTTTACATAGAGAAATGGTCTCTTCTATATCCTCCTCATCTTCTCCTGGAAATCCCACTATAATATCTGTAGTCAAAGCTATATCTGGAATTTTATCCTTTATCTTTTTTATAAGATTTAAATACTCTTCTCTTGTATAGCCTCTATTCATCTTTTTTAAGATCTTACTTGAACCTGATTGAATAGGAAGGTGAATATGATTGCAAATTTTAGGATTGTTTAAAATTGCATCTATGACATCATCAGTTAAATCTTTAGGATGAGAAGTCATAAATCTTATCCTTAAAATTCCTTCTATCTTTGCGATCTTATCAATTAAAGAGGCAAAAGATGTCCTATCTAAAAGATCTTTTCCATAAGAGTTTACATTTTGTCCAAGGAGGGTTATTTCCTTATACCCTTTATTAGCAAGATCCCTTACTTCATTTAATATATTATCTACACTTCGGCTTCTTTCTCTCCCTCTTACATAGGGTACGATGCAATATGTACAAAAATTATTGCATCCATACATTATAGTGACAAATGCCTTTACTAAACTCATGCGATCTACCGCAATTCCTTCTACTATCTTTTCTTCTTTATCAAAAACTTCCACAATGCTCTTTCCTTCACAAAGGGTTCTGTTTAGATATTCTGGAAATTTATGTGCATTATGTGTACCAAATATTATATCTACAAAAGGATATTTTTTTATTATCTTTTCAGCAATTCCTTTTTGCTGCATCATACATCCACAAACAGCTATTATAAGATCCTGTTTTTTCTTTTTAAGACCTTTTAATTCGCCTAAATTCCCATAGACCTTAAGCTCTGCATTTTCTCTGACACAACATGTATTAAATATGATTATATCTGAATCTTCTCTCTTTAAGCATTTAGCATAGCCTAAATTTGTTAGCATACCTGAAAGTTTTTCAGAATCCTCTTCATTCATCTGACATCCCCAGGTTTCAATATAGTAAAATTTACTCATTAACACACCCCAAAATTGTATTATAAGTTGAAAATATACTGTGTTTTTCCAACATTTTTTGTCTTTTAATCTTATGGATAATTATATCCTATATAACTACAAAAAAAAAGTCTTTGTAATTGACACCTAAAGAGGCATTTACTATAATTAAATTGTTATATACGTTTACAATAATTAATTAAATTTTAATAAAATTATGTATGATTAAATATGAAGGATGTGTTTTTTTTGAAATTATCCAATAGACTTGAAAACATGATTTATTCCCCAATAAGAAAATTAAATCCTTATGCTGCACAAGCAAAAAAAGAAGGCGTAAAAATCTATCATTTAAATATTGGGCAACCTGATGTGGAAACCCCCAAATTATTTTTTGATGCTGTAAAAAATTTCGACCAGAAGGTTCTTGCTTATGGAGACTCACAAGGAATAAATCCATTAATTCAAAGTTATATTGAATATTACCAATCAATCGGTTTAAATTTCTCTGAAGATGAGATGCTAGTTTCAAATGGAGGAAGTGAGGCTTTACTATTTGCTTTTTCTGCATGTTTAGATCATGGTGATTCTGTTCTAACTTCCAATCCATTCTATACAAATTATAGAAATATCGCAGATGTGGTTGGAAATAAAATGGTGACTTTTCCAACAAAAGCTGAGGATGGCTTTAGATTACCATCTTTAGAAGTATTAGAATCTTGTTTAAATGAAAACACAAAAGCTATACTTGTTTCAAACCCTGGCAATCCTACTGGTGTTGTGTACACTAAAGAAGAAGTCGACAGGCTTTGTGAATTATGTTTAAAACATGATTTATATTATATATCAGATGAAGTTTATAGAGAATTTATATATGAAGCATCTGAGAATTTCTCTCCTCTTTATAGGGAAGATATGAAAGATAGGACAGTTTTAGTGGACAGTATTTCAAAGAGATATTCAGCATGTGGCGCAAGGGTCGGAGTTATTGCTTCTAAAAATAAAGAACTTATACATAATGTTTTAAAAATATCTCAATCAAGATTATGTCCCCCAACTCTTGATCAAGTAGGTGCTGCTGCACTTATAAAAACTCCAAAGGAATATTTTAATGCTGTAAGAGATGAGTATAAAAACAGAAGAGATGTTCTATATTCTGGGCTTTCTAAAATACCTGGAGTTATCTGCGAAAAACCTGCAGGAGCATTTTATATAGTTGCAAAGCTTCCTGTAAAGAATGCAGAGAATTTTTGCAAGTGGCTGCTTACAGATTTTAGAGTTGACAATAAAACTGTTATGATGGCACCAGCTAACGGATTTTATTCAGATCCTCTTAAGGAAGGGCTTGATGAAGTTAGATTCTCATATTGTTTAAATTGTGATGCTTTAGCAGATTCAGTTAATATATTAAGAGCTGGTTTAGAAGCTTATAAAGAATAATTATTTTAAAAGGGACTGTCATAAACTTGAGAAAAAACTCAGTGAGCAGCAGTCCTTTTATCATTATTAACTTTAGAACTTAGATATTATTTACCAGTTGTTAATTATTTTAATGTTTAAATTTTTGTGGTATTATGTTAAAATTATTTTAGAACAAATTCAATATAAAGGGGAGTTTTTTATGAGTTTAAGTTCTAAAATTATTACAAAAGCTCTTTCCATACTTGTTTTATCAGTTACTGCATTAGGCGTTAGCGGAGCATTAACAATTAAACAAGCAAAGGCTGCATCTCTTGAAAATGCAAATATTAAGACCATAGAAGTTACAGGAACTGGATCTATCAAGGCTGTGCCAGATATAGCAGTTTTAAATATAGGTGTAATGACAAAAGGTGTAGACACAATATCTGTTCAAGACAATAATACTAAGACCATGAACAAAGTTCTAGAAGCTGTAAAAGCTTTAGGAATTGATGAAAAGGATATAAGAACAGTTCAGTATAACATGTATCCTGACTACGACCAATCAGATACAAAGGGCGAAAATGGAAATAAAATTATTGGCTACACTTTGAACAACATGGTGGAAATTAAGGTTAGGGATATAAACAAAGCAGGACAAGTGTTATCAGCAGCAGTAAATGCTGGTGCAAACATAAACAATGGAATATCCTTTAGCTTGTCAAATGTAGATGATTACTATAACCAAGCGCTTGAAAAAGCAATGTTAAATGCAAAAACCAAAGCTGATACACTTGCAAAATCTATTGGTGTGAATATTAGTGTCCCTTCAAAAGTTGTAGAAAATAGTTATAGCTATTCACCTATAAGCAATTACAACAGCATGAGGAATGCTGATATGGCAGCAGCTGAGGTTGCAGTATCACAAGGTGAACTCGAAGTAACTGCTAGTGTATCTGTTATATATGCTTATTAATTGATAGACAAAAAGAGGCTGTAAGGTTTAAGAACAGCCTCTTTTAAATATACTTAGGTTATTACTCAAAATTGTCAATTTATCAAAATCTTAAATTCTACAATTCCAGTTGAATATGGTGCTATGTCATATTGGTTAAAATATATTATAAGCTCATTACTACTATTTAAATAAAAATTGGATTCATCAAATTCATCTATAGAAGGTGAAAAATATATATCAGGTTCTTTCTTCATCTCTTCATTTATGATCTTTAAGATATATTGCTTATAATCCTTCTTATCTTTAAACAAATCTGCTAATTTTAAGTTTACTCCTTTTATTATATCCACATTGATAGCTTCTATAAAAGTTGAACCGTGTGCTCCGCCTAAGTAAGAATAATAATTCATAACTAGGCTTAAAATAGATCCATTTATGTCATATGAATATGTTACTATTGCTTCAAATGGGAACATAGCAGTTTTTTCATTTTCAAGCTCAGCGTAAGTTTCCTTGGCTAACTTTTCAGAATCCTCTACAAACTTGTTAACCTTATCTTTTATAGTTTGATTTAAACTATTTTTAAAGGCTGAATTCTTTATTCCATAAACTTTAGGATAATCAGCTTCAATCTTTATCCATTTTTTATCTTTCCTTATAGTTTTATTCTCAACTATAATTGTATTACATACTGTGCTATTTGGCATAACTATTCCTAAGTTTAGGACCATGCATAAAATTAAAAAGTGTGTCATAAGAAAACCTCCCTCTATATATTTTAGTTCTTAATTTAATAAAATGTTAACATAGATTTTTGTAAAAGTAAATATATTTAGATCTATTAATGTATAATTTTATACTAAAAATTTAGAAATTTTATAATTTTATGAAAACTTCAATTTTTTCTATAACTTCACAAAAGTTTTATTTTTTGAATATCATATATTGTAAACCTAAGTAAAAAAAATAAAACTTTGTGAGGATACGCTTTATGGATGAGGAAATGATAAGAAGGCTATTAAACAGGGAATACCCTGATAGCGGAAGAAATGTTAGGACACGAAATGATAATTTTAGAGATAGAGATTTAGCACAACAATCTCATGTTCATGAATTTCTAGGCAGTACGTGGTTTGCAGAAAATAACAACAATAGGCATAATCATAGATTTAGTGGTGTAACTAGTGAAGTTGTACCTACAGGTGGTGGTGAGCACAGGCATACTATATTGACCAATACAGATTCTGTTGGACATCATCATGAGGTTGGAATAGAAACTGGTCCACCTATCGATGTAGGTAATGGTAAACATGTTCATTTCGTTGAGGGTCAGACTACTTTAGATGATTTTCATGTACATGGATTTGAATTTACTACACTAATAGAAAATCCTACAATACCAAATAGATGTGAATGTAACTGCAAATGTACATGCGAAAGAGAAAGAGAACGAAGATAAAGTCCTTTAAAAAAGATGTTGCAAAACTGATAAAAAAAATCAGTGAGCAACATCTTCTTTTTTAAATTTTATTTTAAACAAAATTTTTCCAGACCATTTTTTGCTCTTATAAGAATAAATTATATATTTTTTGCAAAAAGAATATATAGTTTAGTAATTATGATAAAACAAATTTTTTATGATACAAATAGAAAAAATTTTATTGATAACCTTAAGATAATCTGCATATTGATGCTGTTTCCCTATCATACAGGTATGATATATAATGCTTTTTTTAATGACTACTATGTATATTATAAAAATATTAAGATAATAGATTATTTTTTAATGATAATAAATTGGTGGTATATGCCCCTTATGTTTGCGCTTGCTGGAATAAGCGCATTTTATGCACTAAAAAAAAGATCCAATAAGGAGTTTTTAAAAGAGAGATTTTTAAAGCTTCTAATACCTTTTGTATGCTCAATAATTTTAGTCTTACCTTCAATAGGTTATATTGCAGAAATTTTTCACAGTGGATATATGGGAAGTTATTTTTCTTATTATATTTTATATTTTACAAAATTCAACAATATAAAAGGTTTCACTGGAGGATTTACACCTTCTCATCTGTGGTTTATTATAAACCTATTTTGTATAAGTGTTCTTTGTTTGCCCATAATGAGAATTCTATTAAAATATAAGCTTAAGCTAAATATGATGCGTATTAATTTAACTTCTATATATATGCTATTTTCTATCATTTTTATATATTCAATATTTCTCATCATAGGGATATACAGCTTAGGTCAAAATTTTATAATATTCTTCATGGGATTTATTATACTCTCAGATGAAAGCATTCTAAAAAAGTTAAATGATAATAAATGGCTTTGTACTATAATAGCTATTTTAAGCATAATAATCATGCTCTATATATATTCAAAAACTGGATATATTAAAAAAACTGATACAGCAATATCATTGTTGTTTTTAGCATTTGAAAGTTTTACAACTTGGAGCATAATTTTAGCGATAATAGCTCTTAGTCAATCATTCTTAAATAAAACAAACAAGCTTATTAAATATTTTTCAAATATCTCATTTCAAGTTTATATATTTCACCATACATTTATATTGTTCTTTGCATTTTATGTAATTAAATATACTAAAAATATACTATTTCAATATATTTTAATAATGGTCCCAAGCTTTATATTAACCCTAATAACCTGTGAAATAGTGAGAAGAGTTAGATTTTTAAGTTTTATGTTTGGAGCAGATTACAAAAAAACTCAATATAGAAAGTGATTAAATTTAACTTTAATCACTTTCTAAAAAATCAATATTTTTTAAGCACTAATGCTACCCTATTTGGAATGTAAATTTTAAACCCAATGCTGTCTGCTACATATGTATAATCCATAGATACCCTGTCAAATCCTCCAAATTCTCTTTCATCACTATGAAATATGACTTTATAGTTACCTTTTTCATAAATTCTAACTAAAAATTCCCTATTAGGCTTAGTAGGATGAAAATTAAATAAAAATATCAATTCCCCTTTTTTAAAAGCAAGTATCTTATTTTCTTCGTCAATATATATATTTCTCGTATCTTTAGCATGAAAAATTGAATAATTTTTTATTAAGTTTATCATAGCTTTATCAAAATTATAGAGGTACTCATATCTTAAATTTTTATCCTTTACTAAATGCCATTGTCTTCTTGCATAATGATAGCTTGAATTATTGCCCTCTCTTGGAAAATCGATCCATTCAGGATGACCAAATTCATTTCCCATGAAATTTAAATATCCTTCACCACCTAAAGTGATGGTTATAAATCTTATGAGCTTATGCAAGGAAATTGCCCTTTCTATTATTAAGCTATTGCTTCCCTTATCCATATGCCAATACATTTCTTTATCTGCAAGCCTGAATATTATCGTTTTATCTCCTACAAGAGCCTGATCATGAGATTCGCAATATGCAATATTCTTTTCCATAGGTCTTCTTGTTGTAAGCTCATACCACATATGACCTAAATGCCAATCTTCATCCTTTAATTCTTTTAAAATTTTAATCCAGAAATCTGGAACTCCCATGGATAACCTATAGTCAAAGCCAATTCCGCCATAGGAAATTGGTAAACACATTCCTGGCATTCCGCTCATATCTTCTGCAATAGTTATAGCTCCTTTGTTTACTTCATTTACAAGTTCTGTTGCAAGCTGCAAGTAAGTCACAGCTTCTACATTTGTTTCATCTGTAAAGTATTTTCCATAATTATCAAAGCTTATGCCTAAACCATTATTGTGATAAATCATAGAAGTTACTCCATCAAATCTAAATCCATCAAAATGATATTCTTCAAGCCAGAATTTTATATTAGATAATAAAAAGTGAACCACTTGAGGCTTCCCATAGTTAAAAAGCTTTGAATCCCAAGCTGGATGTTCCCCTCTTGTACCTTCATGAAAAAATTGATTCACAGTTCCATCAAATTCATTAATTCCTTCATTAAAATTTTTTACAGAATGAGACTGGACAAGATCAAGAAACACTGCTATACCCATAGAATGAGCTGTATTTATGAGATCCTTTAACTCCTCAGGAGTTCCAAATCTTGATGATACAGCAAAAAAATTAGAAACATGATATCCAAATGAACCATAATATGGATGCTCAGCAATAGCCATAAGCTGAATTGCTGTATAGCCGCTTTCTTTTACCCAAGGAAGAATATTTTTAGTAAATTCTTTAAATGTACCAATTTTAGGTTCTTCTTGAGCCATTCCTACATGAGATTCATAAATAAACAGATTAAAATCCTTTGTCATCTTAAAATTCTCATCACTCCAGCAAAATTCTTCCTTTGGAAGCCATATTACACCACAATAATCATAGGTTATATTGTCTTGTACTGCCCTTTTAATATATAACGGAATCCTATCTTGCGATCTTCCTTTTGAATTTACCACAACTTTTACAAGGGTATTGTGCAAATCCATTTCAATATCGTTTAATATTATTTCCCAAGCTCCATTTCCAATTGGAACTAAAGGATGAGATGTCCTATTCCAGTTATTAAATTCTCCAATTAAATGCAATGTATCTGCACCAGGAGCCCATTCTCTGTATACATATCCTTTTTTTGTTCTATGAAATCCAAAAAACATATGACCATTTGCAAAATCTTTTAAACTCTTCTCCTTTGTCAATATGATGCTTTTAAACAAATCATATCTTTTCATGCGAGCATCTATATCTTTTTTATATGGTGCTAAGTAAGGGTCAATATCTAATATTTTGTAGGTTTTATCCATATTGTTTTCCATTATTAATCCTCCACGAATATATCACTATAATTATTATCAATATATCAATTTAATTTCAAGTTTTATTTTAAACATTTTTTTAAAAGCATATATATTTAGAGTTTCCAAATATAAACCAATTTAGGCTTTTCTCTTAATTTTTGTTTTACTTTTTATAAAAAGTTTTGTATAATAACTGAAATAATTTATGAAAATGGTGATAATTTATGTTAAAAAAAGAATTTCCTATACTCGAATTTGATGAAGATAAGGATGCATTTATAAATCCAAATTTAATTCACAAAAAAATCGATATTTCTGAGAATGTTGTCTTATGTTTCTTTGGGGATGCTATAGATAAATTAAAGAAAGAGTACACATATAGAATAGCTTACACTCTTAAATTTGAATCATACTCTTATCCTATATACGAATTTGACTACAATGGAAACAAAATTTCTTTAGTTCATATGTCAGTTGGCGCTCCAGTTGCTGCTGGGATGATGGATGAATTAAATGCCATTGGATGCAATAAATTCATCGCTTGTGGTGGTTGTGGTGTCTTAGTAGATAATCTTCCTGTTGGAAATTTGTTAATTCCTACTTCTGCAATTAGGGATGAAGGAACTTCATATCATTATCTAAAGCCTGCAAGAGAAATAGAAGCTAATCCATATGCTGTTGAATGTATTAAGAAAACACTTTCAAAGAAAAATATTAATTTCATAGAGGTTAAAACTTGGACTACTGACGCATTTTTTAGGGAAACAAAAGCTAAAATCGAGCTTCGTAAAAGTGAAGGTTGTATATCAGTAGAAATGGAAGCATCTGCTTTTATGGCTACAGCTCAATTTCGCAATGTAATTTTTGGTCAAATTCTCTATGCTGGCGATAATTTAGGAGGAGAAAATTGGGACAAAAGAGAATGGCATACAAGAACTGATATAAGAGAAGCTGTTCTTAAATTATCACTAGAGTGCTGTCTTTCACTATAATAGGTTTCACCAAGTTAAGAAAAAATAATATTCTTTATCACAAAAAAAACCCGTAAATCTTGTTTATACAAGACTTAGCGGGTTTATTATTTTACCATTAGTAAACTTCATTTAATATCCTATTGCTGATATAATTTTGTTAAGTAAGGTGAGATACGCCTTAACATATAAAGTAAAGGTTAGTGATATAACATGAGATTTTTGATATATGGTGCTGGAGCAATCGGTTTGACCTATGGGTGGCTATTATCATCTAAACACGATGTTACAGTTCTGGTAAAG
>JAVBPQ010000033.1:0-13579 GCA_031549525.1 Clostridiaceae bacterium
AGGAAAAGACTATCAAAACGGCGATCAATTAGGATTTTGGAATGTGCGTGAATACGTGCTGTTCAGAGATGACCATAAATGCCATGGCAAGAAAACCTGCAAAAATAAAATACTAAATGTCCATCATATAGAATCTAGAAAAACCGGTGGAAACAGCCCGTCTAATCTTATCACTTTATGTGAAGACTGCCATGATGATTATCACAAGGGTCTTCTTAAATTAAATCTAAAGCGTGGAGAATCATTTAGAGATGCCGCTTTCATGGGTATAATGCGATGGGCGTTTTATAACCGTTTAAAAGAATTGTATTCAAACGTTTCATTAACCTATGGATATATTACAAAAAACACAAGAATAACAAACAATTTAGAGAAAACTCATATCATTGATGCAAGATGTATTAGTGGAAATCCTATGGTTATTCCACTTGATGTTTGTTATGTGCAAAAAGCGGTGAGAAGACACAATCGTCAAATCAACAAAGCGACTAAATCAAAAGGCGGATACAGAAAATTAAATCAATCGCCTAAGTATGTGTTTGGCTTTCAATTATTTGACAAAGTAGAAATACTTTTGAGTAAACTCCAAGGATTTATATTTGGTAGACGCTCAAGTGGCAGCTTTGACGTCAGAACCTTGAATGGTGTAAAACTATCAGCTGGCATTAGCTATAAGAAGTTAAGACTGCTTGAAAAAAGAAAAACAATATTAATAGAAGAAAACCGATAGAAAGGAATCGCTGCGTTCATCCACATATCTAAAGACAGTGGTATCCCGCAGCAAGGAAATTTTGATGATGAAACTTTGAGAAAATTAGATGCTAGAACTATGTCTGATGTTTTAAATAAGATAAATAAAGTATAAATCGAAATAAAACTTAATAAGAGGATTCTAAAGGCTAAGGAATTCTAAAAACCACCTCTTTTTTTATTAAGATTGTCAAAAATAAAAGAGGTTATTTGTGTTATGTTTTCTTATAAATAAAATGTAACATGCTGTGATAAAAGTAAAAAATGTCAATATATACTGATAAAATACATAGAAATAGATATGAATAATCAGAACAGTTTTTTCGATTTTTAAGAACCTCTTAAGTGCAAAGGTGTGTTTTTTGGACTTAACTTTGTGCGCCATGCATATCAAATAACTAAGATAAATTAAAAACACCTCAAAGAATTTTGGTTCTTTGAGGTGTTTTAATGATTATGCCTTTGCTTTTTTGGGTTTAGTGATTAATTTTTTCTTTTTGGTACATCCCATAGCTCCTAGTGTAAGCAATGTAAATAATAGGATGTCCACAGATGCAAAGATAAACACCCATGTAGGAACACCAACTTTGATTAAATTCAACGCATTGCTGTTTGCTACAGTGTACAAAATATTGTGTGCTGCTTTGCGCATGTTTTGTCTACCTGTTGCTGTATCCGATGTAGTAAATTTAGTACCTATGGAACTAAGCATCATGTCATTGCCTGATGCAATTGCTAAGTCTCCATTCATGAATGAGCCAACCATAGAATTATCTGTAATGACAACCCCCACAAATCCCCACTCTTTTCTCAGCACATTTGTTAATAATGGTTCATTTCCGCCTGTCCATTTTGTGCCAATTCTGTTCCAAGAAGACATGACAGCTTTCGATCCCCCTTCTTTTATTGTAATTTCAAAGGGTTTTAAATAAATTTCACGAATAGCTTGTTCATTAGACCAAACACATTGACCAACTGTGTTAGTTTCCTGATCATCTAGTGCAAAATGTTTGATATATGAATAGGTGTTGGTATTATTCATACCACGAACCATAGCTGCTCCAAGCTTCCCTGATAAAAGGCTATCTTCAGAATAATACTCAAAGTTACGTCCGCTAAATGGGGTACGGTGTATATTCATAGCTGGACCATAAATTCCAGAAACGCCTTTTGCATAGGCTTCTTCTCCCAATGTTGCACCAAATTCTTCTGTTAAATTTACATTCCAGGTAGCTGCAATTACTACTTCACTTGGATATTGATTACCTACAATGCCATTAATTAGACCATTTAAACCTGCAGGGCCATCAATATCACTTACTTGAGGTTTGCCAACAGAAGGAATAGATACAGTTTGCCAACCGCCTGTCCCAATTAAATATGCCATATCTTTAACCGAAAGCTGTTCAAGAAGCTGTGTCCATTTTGGATCATCATAGGGAAGTCTTTTTACATCGCTGAGTTTTAAACCATGTTTTTTGAAAACAATGTCCTCTGCATTTGGATCAATGATAATGGATACATCTTCAATTTGTTTCATTAACTCAGGAGTAATCTGCTTGTCCTTTCTCCTTTCTTTCGGCATTGTGCCAGCCCAATCTGCACGACTTACATATTTTATATCACCTGCTGCATAATCAAATTGATTGGTAACAGTTGTTTTATCGGTTTTTCTGCCTACAGACTTTGAAGCTACTTTATATGTTTTTCTATCAATGACATTATGGCTGTCATTCATAAGCTTGATTTCATAGTCACCTGCTTCTAAAACATAGGTTTTTTCTGTTTTATAATCATAACTTGCCATATCTTCTGCCGCAAAAGTCAATTTTACAGTTTCGCTTTGCCCTGGGTTTAGAAGATTTGTTTTATCAAAGGCTGCTAAAACTACATGCGCCTTTTCAATACCACCTGTTTGATAAGGAGCTGTATAATAAACTTGTATCACATCTTTGCCTGGACGGTCGCCTGTATTAGTGACAGTTACATCTATTGAAATTGTATCATCTTGGATAGATAATTCACTCATTTTCTGCTGAAATGTAGTATAGGATAGTCCAAATCCAAAAGGATATTGCACAGTGGTACTATAATCAATATATCCATCAAAGGCAGCCGTTTCATAATAGCGATAGCCTACATAAATTCCCTCTTGGTAATCTACAAAGCTGTAGAGAGGGTTCTTTTCTCCGCCAAATAGTGCACCAAGTCCAGATGCAGTATGTTCAGAACCTAAATATTTGAAATTACCTGCATTTAAGTAAGCTGGGCTAGATGTTACATCATATGCGTAAATATCAGGCAGACGACCAGATGGGTTTATCTTACCTAAGAGAACTTTAGCAAGGGCATTTAAGCCAACAGAACCAGGTCCTCCTATCCATAGTGCGCTATCGATATTATTGTCTTCAATAAATCCTAGTTCCATAGGAGTTGAAGAATTAATCACAACTACTACATTGCTAAAATTTTGTTTTACAAGTGAAATTAGATCTAGTTCATTTTGTGTCAATTCTAGATAATGCTTATTACTTTCGCCTGTAATATGGTTCATGTCCATTGGCATATCTGCACCTTCACCGCCATTTCGGCTAAAGACTATCAAAGCATTTTCAGAGAAGCTTTTTGCATCTTTAATGAAATTATCTGTATATTCTATTATTGCTGGCTCTGGAATGCTGTTATCTCCACCAAGCATTTCTAATACATTAGTAGCTTTTTTATTTTGATATCTATCCTGATAAAATTGATATAAATCCTTATTTAACTCAAAACCTTGACTTTCTAAGGCTGTCTTTAAGTTTATATTTTTGCTTTCGTCAGCTGCTCCAGAACCTGCACCACCATATACAATTCTCTGTGAGGAATAGCCAAATACATTTATTTTTGTATTTTTAAGAGGGAGTGTCTTGTCTTGGTTTTTTAGGAGTACAATACCTTCTCCTTCAATGCGTTCTGTTAAATCTTTAGCTTTTAATGTGATTTCGGGAATATCTTCTGCTACAATGGTATTTCTATCAAGTAACTGGTTGAGCATAACATTCATATTACCAACGATTACATTGATTACTATTACAAGAGTAAGAGCAAGGCATAAAAATATGGTGGCAATAATCCTCACTCGTTTATTGACAATGGCACGATATATAAATAGAATCACAATACCAACAGCCCAAATCACAGCAGCTGGGATGATAAATGCAAAAATTCTTTGAATACTTGGTCCTAGGGGATTGGGAAAGACCACTGAATAAATGCAGGCAATTAGTATCGCTGCAGCTATGGCTAATAAGCCTATATTGATAACTTTCCTTACATTGATTTTACCCATACTTTTTTCTCCTTATTTACTTTAAAAAATTTAATTAATTAAATTTATAAATCCTTCTTGCTGCTGTATATGCAGCAATTGCTAACCATTTTCCGATTTTTGTAGGGAAATTGGAAAGCCATATAATTCCTTTTTTTCTTATGACTTTATAGAGTGCTTGGTCATGTTCATAGAGATTTGACCAAATTTCTTTTTGCTTTTTTTCATTTTCAGGTTTTTTGCTTTTTATGAGCAAAACAGATGAAATTGCAATCATCATGGACAGGTAATTGGTCATATATGCTGTAAGCTTTTTAGATTTTTCAGCAAGTTCTGCATATGTATATAGCTTGATCATGATGTTTGTTACCATAAGCTGCTGATCTACACGGGATATCATGATTTTTTCATTGACAGACTGATCTGTCCTGCCAATAAAATACCTATAAAAATCACAATTCACATAGTATAATGTCTGCACGTAAAGCAAAGGCTCATATACAAAGATATTGTCCACATAAAAGGTATGTTTTGGCAATACTAGACCACTTGTGCGCAAAATATCTGTCCGATAAATGACAGAATGCATTAGCAGATAGCGTGACATAGGGAATACTCCTATATCTTCCCAGGTAAAGATCTTATCTTCTGGCAAAATTTTTATATAATCCATAGAAATTTGCTTGTTCTCGTAGAGCTTTTCATAGACATAATTGCTAATAAATAAATCTATTTTTTTATCTTTTAATCGTCGCAAAAGATTTAAAATTTTTTTTAGAGCATCAGAGTCTACCCAATCATCTGAGTCTACTACTTTATAGTACAAACCTATAGCATTTTTAAGTCCCTGATTAATTCCCTCGCCGTGTCCGCTGTTTTCCTGATGAATGACTTTTACAATGTTAGGATACGTTTCACCATAATGATTGCATATTTCAGGTGTTTTATCCTTTGATCCATCATTAATCAATATGATTTCTATGTCATCTCCACCATCAAGAAGGCTTTCTATACATTTTTGCATATAGTTTTGGGAATTATAGCAAGGTATAACAAAGGTTATGATTTTCACTACAGCAGTCCTCCTAATGTATCAATGACATGTTTAATCGTTATATCCATATCAAAATATTGATATTCTGCTAATCTACCTAATAAAAATAATTTTGGGTATGCTTTGGCAAGGGTTGTGTATTTTCTGTATAGTTCTGAATTTTTGAGTGAGGTAATGGGATAACAGGGTACTTGATTTTGTTTTTTAGTATACTGTGTCGGATATTCTTTTAAAATTGTAGTGGTATTTGCTCTTTGTCCTGTTAAATGTTTAAATTCAGTAATACGCGTGTAGGAGCGATCCACTGTGTAGTTGACTGTACCACAATCTTGAAATCTTTCTATAGGATAATTTTCAAAAATAAATTTGATGGTTCTGTAGGGTAAATGACCATATTGATAATTAAAAATTTCATCCACACTGCCTGTATAAACTAACATCCCTAAAAACTTTTTATCTTTAAAGTAAATTTCTCCATCTTCTAAATGAATGGCAGAGAGTCCGTCTGTATTTAGCACAAGATGAATGTTTTCATGAGTCAGCATATTCTTAAAAAGTGCGGTATATCCATATTTAGGCATATATTGGTATTCATCTTGAAAATATCGATCATCTTCAGAAAAAAACAGGGGAACCCTTGCAGTAATATTTTTATCTATCTCTTCTGGCTTAAGACCCCACTGCTTTCTTGTATAGTGTAAAAAAATATTTTCATATACATAGTCAGCTATTTTTTCCACTTCTTTTACTTTGCTATTTCGAAGTTCTAGTATGGTAATTTTTTTGCCATACCCAAAATGATTAATTAGAATTTTAGTAAGTTTGTCAAACTCTTGTGGAAAGACCATCTTTAAAGAGTTTAAATTAAAGGGTACAGGGATTTGCATGTTTTTTACATTTGCCAGTACTTTGTGTTCATACTTATACCATGCTGTAAATCTAGATAAAAAATCAAATATATCTTTATGATTTGTGTGGAAAATATGAGGTCCATATTGATGAACTAAAATACCATGCTCATCAGTACAGTCATATGCATTTCCCCCTACATGATCATGCTTTTCAAATAAAAGAACCTGCTTGCCCTTCTCTGCCAATATTCTTGCAGCTGTTGCTCCTGCAAACCCTGTGCCAATTACAATCGTATCTATCTTATTCACATCTTTATTTCCTTTACTTTCTCTTCATCGAATTTCTTCATTACAACAAATTTCATAACAGGATAAACTACAATAACTTGAACAATAATGTTGATTGCATTTGCTAAATTCATTGCCCAAAAACTACCAACTTTATCAGTAAGTATTGGCAATACCAATGTAGGAATATACAGACAAACGAAATAAATAATTAAAATAGTAAATATATAAATAGCAATGGATTTGCCCAATTTATTATTTGAGTTAAACACTAATTTTCTCTGAACGATGAAATTAACTGTTTGTGCACAAGCATAGCTAATAAGAAACGATAAAAAACCAGCTAATCCACCATTGTCAACACCATAATCAAACACCCAAAATGAGAATGGCTTACTAGCTAAGGAAGCAAAAATAAAATTCTGACATATATTAAGAACCGTAAAATTTGTGATGGTAGCAATGTTGCTAAGTAGATTGAACATAATAAATTCAAAAGCATTAGCATATTTAATTTTTAAATTTTTTAGTGACTTTAATAAATTATTGCTGTTTTTTGATTCAGTTAACAAAATAGATAACTTTTTATTTTCTTTTTTCATTTTAAAATACTTTCCAATCAAACTGAGTAGTCCTTTGAAAACATGTCCATTAACCATAGTCAATATACTTTTCACCATATTAATATCTACATTGCCATCAGACATTTTAGCAATACCAGAAAAGGATAAGTTATAAATAAACAGTATATTAAGATTTGGCTTGCCTTTTTTTTCTGCACGGATACGTATACTATTAATGATGTGATATGTTAAACGTGCTATTAAGCTTTTTGAATAATATAGTTGAGATAAATTGTCATTTTCAGTCAAATCCTTTGTTTTGTCCCATTTTGTTCTAGGAATATCGTACCCTAAAAGTATGCGAAACTCCTCGTCAGATATATGTTTTACGTCTCCCTTAAAGTAATTTGGTAAACTGTCTAATGTATAAGGAATAGATGCTTTAGTACCTGCAACATCATAGGCAGCTTGTAGTTTTATATCTCTTGAGGATGATCCAATCACGATGGTATATTTTCCACTTTCAATCTCAAATTTTTTTGTTTTTACATCATAATACCTAAAGGTTTTATCATCAAAGGATATGGTTACTTTTTTGCTTTCTCCTTTTTTAAGATATACCTTTGTAAACCCTTTTAATTCTTTAGAGGGTCTAAAAACAATATTATTGTCCATACCAACATATAACTGTGCTATTTCTGCTCCATCACAATTTCCTATATTTGTGATGATAAAGCTTACTCCTTTTTCATTGACTTCAATGTTTTCATAATTAAATTTTGTGTAGCTAAGTCCAAAGCCAAAGGGATATAAAACAGGTATATTGACTGTATCATAAAATCTATATCCTACAAATATACCTTCTCTGTACTCTGCAGTAGCTTCATAGCCTGGAAAATAGGAATAATTTGGACAATCATCATATTTAAGCGGATATGTTTCACTTAATTTGCCTGAGGGGCAAACTTTACCTGTTATTATATTCAATATAGCAGAAGCAGCAGCTTGTCCGCCTAAATATCCATGCAAGATAGCTTTGCACTTATTATGCCAAGGCATTTCTATGACAGAACCACAGCTTAATATAGCAACAATATTATCATTTATCTTGCTTAATTCTTTAAGCAATTGAATTTGATTATCCCTTATTTTAATATGTTCTCGATCTAATCCCTCGCATTCACTCATTTCATCCAGTCCTATAAATACTAAGACAACATCAACTTTTTCTGCTAAGGTGCAGGCTGTGTTGAGCAAGTTGGCATTTTCACTACCTGTTCTCTCAAATCCCTTTGAGAAACCAATAAATTCAAGCTCTGTTTCATCTATGCACGTAAGTACACTTTCTAACTTGGTGGGATTCACCATGCTAGATCCTGCTCCTTGGTATCTAGGAACTTCTGCAAAATCACCAATAACTGCTATCTTTGTACCCGCCTTAAGGGGCAACAAATCTTTTTCATTTTTTAATAGAACGATAGATTCCTCTGCTGCTAGTTCCGCTAAATGATGATGCGCCTCTATATCGATGTCCTTTTTTTCCATTTCGCTCAATTTTTTTATTTTAGAGATAGCAGATAAAAATTCATCTACTCTTTCATTGACAACATGTTCAGAGAGGGTGCCATTTTGCACAGCTTCAACTACTTCTCTTATGGAATTTCCTTGTGTAGTTGGCATTTCCAAATGAACTCCTGCTTTAATTCCCTCTATGTGATTGTTACTACCCCCCCAATCAGTAACCACAAAGCCTTCAAATCCCCATTCTTCTATAAGCTTTTTTTGCAAAAACCAAGGGTTATTGTTGATATAAACACCATTTACAGGATTATAGGATGACATGATAGAATAAGGCTTTCCTTCTTTTACAGCAATTTCAAATCCTGTCAAGTAAATTTCATGGAGTGTCCTTTCATCTACCACTGAATTACATGACATTCTGTGTCTTTCTTGATTATTCACAGCAAAGTGTTTAGGGCATGCTGAAATTCCGTTTTGTTGAATTCCCTTTATATAGTTAGCAGCCATTTTACCAGAAAGGTAGGGATCTTCACTAAAATATTCAAAATTTCTACCACATAAGGGATTTCTTTTGATATTAAGACCTGGTCCTAAGAGTACAGAAACCTGCAGGCTAACAGCTTCTTCACCAATACATTTACCTACCATTTCAGCTATTTTAATATTCCAACTGTTAGCAATGGTAGATGAACTAGGGAAACAAGTAGCAGGTAGACCTGGGTGTAAACCCAAATGATCGACTCCATCTGCTTGTCTTCTTACACCGCTTGGACCATCTGACAACGTAATAGAAGAAATACTAAGCCTTTTTACATCTCTTGATTCCCAAAAGCTTTTCCCAGAGAGCAAGGAAGCTTTTTCATAAAGGGTCATTTTGTCAATTAATTGTTTATTTTTCATAAAAACACCTCAAATTACGTTGTTTTTACATCTATTATTTATTATTATAACTTATTATATTTTTGATTTGTTAACTTTTACATAAATTGTCGTTTTATACTCATAGATTGTAAATAATAATAAAGCAGAATATGCTCTGGATTTTATAAGTTTAATATATTATGATTACATAAAGTAATTTAACATTGAAAACGAGGCTGGTGGATGATGGTACGCATTGCTGTTGTGGATGATGAAAAGGATATACGAAGCGAAATATGCCAATATATTGAGAATTATGAAACTAAGAATGGTGAAAAATTTACAGTATCAGTATTTAATGATGGATTAGAATTAGTGCAAAACTATAAAAAGAAATATGATATCCTTTTTCTTGATGTAAAAATGCAGAAAATGAATGGTATTGAGGCAGCAAAAGAGATAAGAAAATTGGATAGTGATGTGATTATAATTTTTTTGACCAACATGGCTAATTATGCAATTAAAGGCTATTCTGTAGAGGCTCTAGATTTTATGTTGAAACCTGTTACATATTTTGTTTTTGAGGAGCAATTAAAAAAAGCAATAACTCGCCTAAAAAAACGTACACATACACATTCATTTATATCGTTGCCCTTTGAAGGTGGTTTTTACAAAGTAGATATTGCAAAACTCTGTTATATTGAAAGCTTTGGTCACAAGCTGATGGTTTATACCGTTGATGAACAGTTTGAAACAAAAGGTACTATGAAGAGTATGGAAGAAAAATTAAAGGGTAATAATTTTTTTCGATGCAACAACAGTTACCTTGTTAATTTGTTTTATGTAGAAAGTGTTCGCCAAAATGATGTGTATGTAAATGGGAAAGCATTAAAGATCAGCCGCCCTAAAAAAAATGCTTTTATGAATGCATTGGCTGATTATATTGATAGTACTGTAAAATAGAGGAGGATCTATGCCTTATTTACTTTCTGATATTCCAAGACCTTATACTGCCCTTGCTGAATGGCTTGCTTGCTTAGTTTGTATATTGTCAAGCAAAAAGAAATTGCCAAGAATTAGCCTAATTATTACATTAGCTATTGGTTTTTTAATTCAACTCTCTTTTCAAGTACTAGCAGGAATGTTAGATATTATGTTCTGGGTTCCTTGCATGGTCCTTGCTGTGGTTTTTATGTTTTTATTAATTTTTATTTGCTGCAAGGTTTCTTTCTTTGATGCAGGATATATATGTGCCAGGGCATTTATGTTGGCTGAATTTTCAGCTTCTTTTGGGTGGCAAGTCTATTGCAATATTGTATGGAAGGACATTAAGATGGTAAATTATATAGCTTTTGCTGTTATGATCACGATTTATATGTTCATTTATCTTGTATACTTTTTTTTACAAAGAAAAATCATTGCAGAAAATGAAATATGGGGAATTAGCAGCAGAGAATTAATCATAATTTATGTCATAGTTGTAGCAGTTTTCATTATAAATAACATCAATTTTGTCTTCATAGATGCTAATACCACAATTGAAATGCAAAAAAACTTGATGTATGTGCGTACATTGGTGGATTTTTGCGGCTTAATTATGTTATATGCTTACCAAAAGCAGCGCCGTGATATTCGGCTAAGTCATGAAGTGGAAGTTATGAACTATATTCTACAAAGGCAATATGAGATGTTTCAGCAATCTAAAGAAAATATAGATTTGATCAATATAAAATATCATGACTTAAAGCATCAAATCAATGTTATAAAAGCAGAAACCGATTTAGTAAAACGAGATGGTTATTTGTCAGATTTGTATAAAGCCATAAATTCTTATGAGATAGAAAATAAAACAGGTCACCCCATCCTTGATGTAGTGCTTAATAGTAAAGCTGCTATATGCTTAGAAAAAAATATCAATTTAACATGTATTGCTGATGGGAAATTGCTGGATTTTATGGATGCCATGGACATATGTACGATTTTTGGAAATACTTTAGAAAATGCTATAGAAAGCGTTGAAAAGCTACATGATTTTAAAAAACGCATGATCAAAGTTGCTGTGTATAAACAACATAGCTTTTTGATGATGCGATTTGAAAATTATTTTGAAGATATGATTTCATTTACACCTGATGGTATTCCAAAAACAACAAAGAAGGATCATAATTTTCATGGTTTTGGTATTAAAAGTATAAAAAATGTGATAGCAAAGTATGATGGCAACATTACCATTAATACTGCTGACAACTGGTTTATATTGAGAATTTTGATACCTCTTTAAAAAAATTCTTTATTCTATGGAAGGTACAATGGCGCAGCTTTATAGCTGCGCTGTTGTGCTTTTTAGGTGTTTTGTTATTTATTATAAAAAATATTTTGAAAAATATATAAATTTTTAAAACACTAAGCTGTTTTTATTCGTCTTAGGTATGAAAGAGATATTTAAATAAAAATAAGGAGATAGAATATGCTTTTAGAAATATGTTTTAAAAATCACAGAGAAAGACTTATAAAAAAACTTTCTTATTATTCAAGAGACGAAGAGACTTCTTCTGATGCTGTTCAAGAAGCATTTTTAAAAGCATTAAATATGAGAGAAGAATTAGAGAATATGCCAGAAAATTCTCTAAAAGCTTGGATATATGTAACAGCTAAGAATATTTTAATCGATAATAAAAGAAAATTTTCAAGAATAACAAGCTTAAACCAAGATGAACCTTATGAAGATAATAACATGACAGATAAGTTATTCATTGAAGAATTGATATCAAAGCTTCCAAGCGAACTTATACACATAGTGTCCATGAGATATTTTGCACAGTTAAATTCTGTAGAGATTGGTAAAATACTGGAAATGCCTGCTGCTACTGTTAGAACAAAGTTGAGGCTTGCTACATCTATAATGAAAAAATATATTTAATCTTTAGGAGGTTTATCATGAATAAGAAAGTAAAAAAGAACTTTATTTCAAACTTTTTACTAAATAATAAAGAAAAATACAATATATATATTTTAGACCCTGCATATGTATTTGTGTCTTCATCAATATATGAAAAACTTTATATACGTTCAAATTTAATGTAAATTAGGAGGAGTTAAAATGAGTAAAAAATTATTTGTTAATTGCGGTATGGCTGTAATGTTAAAGGATGATGCAACAATGTTTGAAGGATATGATAGGGGAATGATCAATGCCGGAAAAGTTATAATAAATTCAAAATTGCAGTCAAAACTAAGCAAGATGAATTATAACATCAATTCAGGCAATATAAGCACCCTTGATATTGAAGGTAATATTTTCAATCTTGGAGATAAAGAAAATATAAATATAAATGATACCATGAATTTTGAAAATTGTTTTGTCATAGCAAAGGGAATTATGATAATAGAATCTTCTGGAATTAAAGCATTGGAAAAAGCCACAGGTATTTATGCTAAGGCTGTATATTATCCTGAATCTTTGAATTTATCTTCAATATGCAAGATATACTCAGATTGTAAATCATATCCTGATGGTTACAAACTTATATTGGAAGAATTTATATTAGATGAAAATTCAGCCATTAATATTAAAGAAAATGAGAATATCTTTGTTGCAAATAAGATGATAGCTTTAGATGAGGATGTATTAAAAACATTAGGAGAGAAAAATGTTAAATTAAAATGTCAATCTCTTTTAACTACAGAAGGGTTATTTAAAAAATATGAAAATATCATTAAATGTGATAGCTATGTTTTACTTCCAGGAAATCATAAAATAGTAGGAGAAGATATAATATTAGATGAATTTATTTCTGCTATATATGGGAACGATATATATATAAAGGGCGATATGATTTTAAGACCTAAGGATGTAGATTGTTTAAATGAATTTAACTCGATAATAGTAGAAGGGTGTGCCAAAATACCTTTCTCTTCAATTAAGACTTTTAATAAAGTAGGAAAAGCAAAGAAGATATTGCCTTATAAAGGGGAACTTTTAGATATAGATGGTGTAGATGTGATTTCTCATGAAATGCTTAAAGCGGCTAAAGATGCTGGAATATCTTATACCATTCTTTTAGATGGAAAATTGAAAATAAATGAAGATGTAACTGTTGAGGATTTATCTTGTATTGAAGCTATATATTATGATGGCGTGATAGAGGTTTCTGATAGTTTAAAACCTGCGTTAATGAAAACTATAAGAGATGGTGATGGGATAATTAAAAATTTTCATGATGATATTGTAAATAAATATATTTCTCAAGAACCTGATGAAGAATGTGTTAAAATAAATACTGGTATATTTATTCTATAATTATAAAGCTATTGCAAAATTAATTTTAATTGATCTTGCAATAGCTCCTTTGTTTTCACGCTTTTGATAACTTTTTTAGTT
>JAVBPQ010000043.1:0-6216 GCA_031549525.1 Clostridiaceae bacterium
CATAAGGAGTATGTAGGTTCATTTGTTGATAAAGTAGCAGAGATAAATGAATCAATGCTCAAAGAAAAAGATGATGGTAAGAAGAGAAAATCTCAAAAATCTAGGATGAACAATTTTCTTAGAGTGAAGTATGATGAAAACCTTATGGATATATATTTAAGAGCACAAACTGTATCTGAGATTTCTCATAAAAGAATGATTGCAAGATCTTTAGAAGAATTAGCCAAGTTATAACTTTAAAAATTTTATTTCTAATAGCTTCTATTCATTTAAAAACAAGGATTCTGATATAAACATAAGTGAGAGCCTGCGATGTAAGAGATTTCTTCATATCAAAATAAATTTAATCTTAAATTTCGACTCGATTAGATAGAGGTTTTAAGATTTTTAGTCATATCCTCAAATAATGAGGATATCAAATTCAATTTAAAAAATCATAAAATCTCAAAAGCCATTCCCTAATAGTTTACATATCTTTTATTTTCTATGCGAAGATTCTGAGCGAAATTTTTCAAAAATATGCACATTTAAAATTCTAAAATTCCACAATTGAACTTTAGACCATGAGTCCTGCTGAAACGATTTATCCTATAACTGTTGCCCAGGCCGCACCTGCAATGCCCCATCCAAAACTAAACATAAAGAATGCATCCAACCCGACATTGATAACGGCACCGATAATAGATACAATCATGGCAAAGGTAGGACTACCATCCGAGCGAATCAAGTCAGCGCAGGCGATGGAAAACAGTAAAAATGGGAAGCCGATGGTGGTAATTTGGATATATGTTCTAGCACTGCGACTGCCTGTACCAGCGTCACAAGCAGCATAGCGACATTGGTTGCGGCATTGCCATACATACCCACAATCTGACCAATAAAAACCTGATCTAGGTACAGTGAAGCTTCCATTTGGATAAACAGGTATCATAGTATCCTTTTCATAGATGGAATCAAAGCTTACAATCATCCACAAGCCATCTATTTTCTGTGTGCAAAAAATAAGCTTGGCATCTGAATTCAGTTCAACGAGACAGCCGTCGATTTCTTGCCGTATTTGAATGGTTGTAAGCATAATGGAGACCGCTTTATCGTCGTTTAACCATGTCAGGGTATTGTATATCTTGTGTGGTGCACGGCTACTGAAATTCTTGGAAGCTTCCACAAACCCATGCCCCGTACCGTGATACCATGAATATTGACGGTGGAATCTTCTGCAAAGCATTTGTGCATCTCATACCAAAGGGCATTGTCGCGGCAAAAGCGCTCAAATTCAAGTAACTCTTTGATATTATTTTTTTCTGCCATTTCTTCTATTGTGTTAGCTTTAGGCCTTTTTAAAATCATCATGATAATTTATCCTTTCTTTAATTTTGATCATACCTATACCAGATATTCCTTTTGAGTGCGGAGAAACGCATTGGTTCCTTACCTTGTTCCTCAATCTTTTTTACAAGATAATCTCGCACACGCCAGACAGTAGTAGGGTCTTCATGAGACATGGCAAGAACAGCATTCAGTGCACCACTGCTGATATTCAGATCGGCGCAAACCGTTTCTTTTGTCAATCCAGATATTTGCAAATTTTCATTCATTTCCACACTTGTTTGTCTTAATTGTTTTTCACTCAACATAATTCATTCTCCTATTCTATAATTTCAATATTTTTTTAGCATTTTTATATGCAATTTTTTCTTTATCAGTTTCACTGATAGGCAATCCCATCAAGAATTCTTTTACATCATCTCGTTTTACATAAGGATAATCGTGCGACCACAACACATGATCGGCTCCCATTTCACCTATTGCTAGCATGGCAGGACCTTTACTTGCGATACCGCTTGGCGTAATATAGACATGCTCCTTGTAAATTTCCGAAAACGAGCGGTCAAATCCAGTCAGAGACTGTGGAATCATCTCGTCAATACGGTCGAAATAATAAGGAACAAGTTCTCCCCAGTGACCAGTAATCAGCTTGAGGTTAGGCAGCTTATTAAAGATACCAGATAGAATCATTCGCATCATATGGATTCCTACATCTGCATGCCAACCAAAACCATAAGCAGAAAATGCAGCCGTTACACCAGCTGGAATGTTACCACCTTTGTAGTAATGGTTAGCTACATTTTCATCGACAAAGCCAGGATGAAAATAAACTGGCACATCAAGTTCAGCCGCTTTTTCAAAAATGGGAAAATACTCTAGCTCATCGAAAAAACTGCCATTATAAGTTCCGTTCAGCGATACCCCTTTGAAACCAAGCTCACCTACAGCACGAGAAAGTTCGTCTGCAGCAGCTTTCGGGTCACCCACTGGCAGAGCGGCATAACCAGCGAAACGATCAGGATGCTGTTGGATAGCCTCTGCAAGTTCATCATTTGCCTGCCTGCACAGTGGAACAGCAGCATCGGCAGGCAAATCCATGGGACTGTTGTTGCCGTAAGAAATTACTTGAATATCCACACCCTGTTTATCCATCGTAGCGATGCGCAATTCATTCATATCGCTGATGGCTTTTGTATTGTTAAAATAGTTTTGTAAAAAACCAAGCCTCCCTTTAACCACAGGGCTTGCGATTTTCGTCATGACCTCCATATATTTATCATTAACAGTCTTAGACATATAATGTTCTTCAATTGCGATTAATTTCATAATAAAAGCATCTCCTTTTGATTTGTTGATCTAAGTCTACCAAAAAGGAGATGTTATATTCTGTAACTGTGGTTACAATTTTATTTTTTTACTCATATAAGTTATCAAACAGCGCTTGATCCAGCACAACCACCTCATGTCCAGTAATCCGTAAGATTCCTTCATTCTGCATACGACCCAATTCTCTTGACAATGACGGTCTTGCGATTCCTAAATAATCAGCAATTTCCTCCTGCGTTTGGGTGAGTATGATCCTATGCTGCTCATCCCTTATATGAAACAGATAAAAGGCGATACGGTCCCGCACTGAGGCGAAGGAAAGGATTCTGACCTTATCTCCGAGTAAATTAATTTTATCTACCAAAGTTCCAACTATGTTGCGCATCATGGTGACCTGAATATCGCTGTATTCTGCAGGTGGCTCTAAGAGCAGCCTGCTGGAAATTTCCAAAACTTCACTGTCCTCTAAAGCAATGGCATATTCCCACAAAAGCTTTTTCGACGAGAACAATCGCACCTCATTAAGCAGTGTTCCAGGAGCCGTGTTGCTTTTACTTAGGCTCCGCTTTCCGTCAAAGGTATCTCTGCCCATGGTGGTATTGCCTGATAAAAGCATAATGAGCTTGTCAGGAGTATGATCCGTCCAGAAAAAAATCTCACCACGTTTATAGCGAACACATTTTATCAAATTGCTTTCGATAAGGCGATTGATTTGTTCATCCATAAGACCCAGACAAAGACTGCTTTGCTTTAATATCTCAAAAAATTCTTTTTTCAATAGTTATCCTCCTTCAACATAACAGCTTTATACAGTCTTAACCATTTTCATAGCTAAAAGTTCTTTTTTATTCCAAAATATTTTCACTTCTTCTTTATTAGTGAATCCATTATTTATCCAAAATTTAAACACTGTTTCATTATAATCACTTACCACATCAATCCTAATGCGCCTGCTATTAAAGCTTTTAGCATATTTTTCAAAGTAACTTAAAATTTCTTTTCCAAATAACTTTCTGAAATAAACATAGCTTATCCTCCGCAAAAATATTTATATTAACAATTGTAATTAATTGTACCATAAATCAACTACTAAAATGAAATACTCCCACCACTTATAGAAAAAACTACTGAAAAAGTGTTTTTAAAAAATCATTAAAATTGTGTTTATCAAAATCATTTAAAACAAAATCTATAATTTATGATATAATTAGATATACAATATTTGGAGGTGTATTTCTATGAAGGTAAAACCTGTAACTTATTCAAGGAAACCTAAATATCCAGACAAGTACTCCATAGATATAAGACAGGAGCTTTTACATTATAGACCTCGTCGCTGGAGCAATAAACCACTTGCAGGCGGTGTTCTTGCAGCTGTCATTGCTCTTGGATTTTCATCCTGTACAACCGCTATGGGAACTCAAACTGCTCCATTAAAAACCCCAAATAAAACTGAGCTTCAAAACACATTTTTAAATACCGTAAAAGAATATGAAGAAGACGACTATATAACAATGGGTGAACCTATGTATATCCCTGATTTTTCTAATATCCCTGTATTTTCTCACGGAGAGGGTACAGGAGTTATAGGATGTGTATCTGTTGCAGCACCGATGTTTTTAACAGAGGAAGAAGCATATGCAATAATATCTTCAGAACTTGAAAAAGAAGGAATATCAACTACTAAAAACGAAAAAGATACATTGACTAGCGCTAATATACCTGTTACAAAGACCTATTATGGTCCTGATGATAAAGAGACAATTGAAACTAAATCTGGAGAATTAGTTTATGATGCATCCACATCAATATATTATCAAAACATAAATATAGAATTTGTATCCTTAGATGATTATAGAGAGTGGCAAGATCCTAATCAAGAAGTATGGACTTCTGTTGAGAGTTTAAATATTAAAGGTGCTGCAGAAGTTTTAGCAAAGAAAAATGAATCTACAGCTGCATTTTATGATCCATTTGTAATGTATAAGCCTGTTTTTAAAGATGATAAAGAAGTTAAAGAAAATTTTGACAAAGCACACGAGGAGTCTGTAGAAATGCTTAAAGCCCAAGTTAAAGACTTTATAGCATGGCTTAAAGCTGAAGGTGTGATCTGATGCATTTTACATTTCATCTTAGCAACATTTGCAATATGCAATGCAATTACTGCTATGTCTTTGAAAATAAGCCCATAAAACCTCTTGTCATGTCTAAAGAGACAGCATTTAAAGCTGTTGATATGGCATCAAATTCTGATAGAGCTGGGATCATATTTTTTGGTGGTGAGCCGCTTTTGCATAGAGATCTTATAGAAGATATCATAAAATATGCAAGATTAAAAGAGAAAAATAGCTCCTGCAAATATTTTTTTAAGATAACCACAAATGGATTTTTACTAGATGATAGTTTCATAGATCTTTCTATTAAAGAGAATATTTTTATAGCCATTTCAATAGATGGAACTAAAAACTCTCATAACAAACACAGGATAGATAATAATGGTGTGGGAACTTATGATGTTATAATTGAAAATGCAAGATATCTTCTTAAGAAAAAACCATATTCCCCTGTCCTTATGACCATAAACCCTGATACGGTTGATGAATATTATGAAGGGGTTAAATCTTTATATGAAGTAGGATTTTCTTATATAATTTGTTCTTTAAATTATGCAGCAAATTGGACAGAGGAAGATATGAAAAGACTTGCTCATCAATATGAATTATTAGCTGATTTTTACTATAAACATACAATTTTAGAAGATAAATTCTATTTAAGCCCATTTGAAGTTAAGATCTCAAGCCATGTTAATAATAAAACCTATTGCCATGAACGCTGTGAACTTGGAAAAAAACAAATCTCCATCGGACCTGACGGGAGCCTCTACCCTTGCGTGCAATTTGTTGGAGATAAAGGATATACCATTGGAAATGTTGAGGAAGGCATAGATGAAAAGCGCCGCCTTGATCTATTTTTTCAAAACGAAAAGGAAAAGCCTGAATGTGATAGATGTGCCATAAAAGCTAGATGTAACCATTATTGCGCTTGTTTAAATAAGCAAGCAACTGGTTCTATTGATGAAGTATCTCCTGTTTTATGTGCCCATGAACGAATTATCCTCCCTATTGCTGATAAAGTGGCTAATCGTCTATATAAAGAAAAAAATGCTATGTTTATTCAAAAGCATTATAATGATTTTTATCCTATCATCTCTTTAGTTGAGGATAAAAAATATTAGCCTCCTTTTGGAGGCTTTTTATTTTTATCATTATGTGGCAAGAAGACTCCTACCTCAAGGTGAAAAAGTTGATAATGCATATATAAAAGATAAATAATTATCTTTAAATTGAGTACCTTATCATCTTCAATTATAAGTTACTATACTTTCTATTATCTATATTTTAAAAATACTCCTATCTTTCAATAGCAAATATAAGCTCTGCCTCAACAGCTTTTTCTTCACCAACATAAGCGATACTCTTTCCAAAACCAACAGGACCTTTTGATTTTGTAATAAATACCTCAAGCCTTAAAACATCCCCAGGTATTACCTTTCTCTTAAACCTT
>JAVBPQ010000085.1:0-3601 GCA_031549525.1 Clostridiaceae bacterium
ACATTTATCTGGCTTCTGTATTGTTTTCCAGCACGGAGTGCTTCTTCCATCTTTAAAACAGCTTGAATAAAAGTCTTTCTAGAGATTGTTCTATAATTTAGATTAGAAGATACTATCATGCTTTCAAGTTTTAATCTATCGACTTTATCCCTATCTAAGACAAAACAAGGAAGGGTTCTATATTTATCTGATTTTGATATATCATAAAGAGCACGAAGGGCGATATATCTTGTCCTTCCTATTATGAGAGTATATTTACCATCTCCATCATTTAAAGCAATCCCTGGACTTAAGATTCCATCATTTTGCACTGTGGAGATTATTGTTAACAGTTGTTCGTTGTCTGGAAGCTCAAAAAAATTCATCTCTTGTTCAGTCCTAAGATTAAAGATATCTATTCTTTTAAAATTTTCAAATAAATCTATCTCATTTTGAGGATTAGGATCCATATTTTGAGAGCTTTCTTTATTTTCTCTACCTTGTTTTATCTATTTTATAAGCTCTTTAATAGAAGGATCATTGAGGTCTAAGGTTAGTTCATTTTCAGTTTTAAATGTTGAATCTTTTTTATTGTTATCTGTATTTTCCATTACTACAAACACCCCTTAATTTATGATTTGAAATTAGACTATTATTAAATATCTATTTCATAGGTTTAAAAAATATGATAAATTAGAGATTGTAATTTGTTATAATATTCTTGTTTCATAATATTTAGAGGTGATATTTTTGGATAAAAAAGAAGTTTTAAAAAAATACTTTGGATATGATACTTTTAGAGAAGGCCAGGAGTGGATAATTGACAATATTTTAAATGGAAAAGAAGTTTTGGGAGTCATGCCTACAGGAGCTGGAAAATCTATTTGTTTTCAAGTTCCTGCGCTTCTATTAGATGGAATAACCATAGTCATATCGCCTCTTATTTCCCTTATGAAAGATCAGGTAAATGCTTTGATGCAAGCAGGGATTAAATCTGCTTTTATAAATAGCTCGTTATCAGATGAAGGTTTTAATGATGTTATGAAAAATTCAAGAAGAGGTCTCTATAAGATGATATATGTTGCACCTGAGCGACTTATAACAAAAGGCTTTATAAATTTTGCAATGAATTCTAATATATCCATGGTGACAATAGATGAAGCCCACTGCATATCTCAATGGGGTCAGGACTTTAGACCAAGTTATACGAAGATAGTTGATTTTTTAAATATGTTAAAAAAAAGACCTAAGATATCAGCTTTTACAGCAACTGCTACAAAAGAAGTGAGAGAAGATATAGTTAGTTCATTAAATATATCTAACCCTGAGGTTTTAGTATCAGGTTTTGACAGAAAGAATTTATACTTTGAAGTCCAAAAGCCAAAGGATAAATTTTTAAGCTTGAAAAACTTTTTAACCTATAAGAGGAATAAATCTGGGATAATATATTGTTCTACAAGGAAAACTGTAGAAGAAGTAGCCATGAGATTAAATAATGAAGGCTATAGCGCTACTCGTTATCATGCAGGGCTTTCAGATGGTGAGAGGCATATAAATCAAGAAGACTTTATTTTTGACAGGGTAAATATAATGGTAGCTACTAATGCTTTTGGAATGGGAATAGATAAATCAAATGTATCCTATGTGGTCCATTACAATATGCCAAAGGATTTAGAGAGCTATTATCAAGAAGCAGGAAGGGCAGGGAGAGATGGTGAGCCTGCAGTTTGTTTATTGCTTTATGGTGGTCAGGATGTTAGAACAAATACCTTTTTAATTGAAAATTCCTCTCTAGATTCTGAGATTGATGAAAATACAAAGGAAATTTTATTAAAAAGAGACAGAGAGCGCTTAAAGAAGATGACCTTTTATTGTCATACTGAGGATTGTTTAAGAGGATATATACTTAAATATTTTGGAGAAAAATCCATTAATTTTTGTGACAATTGCGGAAATTGTCTCTCTAATTTTGAAAGCACAGATATTACAGTAGATTCCCAGAAGATATTATCCTGTATATATAGAGCAAAAGAACAATATGGAATTAAAACCATAATAGATATATTAAGAGGTAGCAAAAATGAAAAGATATTAAGTCGAGGACTGAACAAACTATCAACTTATAATATAATGAAAGAATCCAGTGAAAAGAAGCTGCGAGATATAATAAATTATCTCATATTATCAAAATATGTAAATATGACAGATGGAGAATATCCTGTTATAAAGCTTGGAAAGGAAGCAGTAGATATTTTAAATGGTAAAAAATCTGTCCATATGAAGCTCAAAAAAGAGATAGAAGAAGTTCCTTCTCCAATAAAGCAAAAAGAAGAAAAATATATAAGAGAAATAGATGAAGAACTAATGAAGAGGCTTAAGAGTTTAAGATATTCTATAGCTAAAAAAGCGAATGTAGCAGCTTTTATAATATTTTCTGATGCAAGCTTAAAGGATATGTGCATTAAGATGCCTAAAAATGAGAGAGAGTTTTTAAATATATCAGGAGTTGGGCAAATTAAGCTTGAAAAGTATGGTAGAGAATTTTTAGAGGTAATAAAAGAATTTATGTAGGACTATAGATAAAGAGATGCTTTTTTGCATCTCTTTAAAAGTCTAAAAGAGTATTTTAGTCTCCATGAACAAATCTAATAAATCCCTGTTCACCTGATGGTGTCTTGATTTTAACCCATATATCATACCAACTATCATCAAATTTTTTTGCTACAAAATCAGTTATAATAAACTTCGTATTTTTAGGAATAATTTTAAATAAGTTATCTCCAAGTATGGATTTCCAATCATTCTTCTGATAAAGGAATACAATTGGAATTGCGTCCTTATCATCAATCCTTCTTAAAAGCGGCATATCACATGCAAAAGTCAATTCCTTGTTAATCAAGCTTTGTTTTGAAAGTGGAACAAAACCCTTTGCAAAATCATAATAGGAAGTTATGGTTTTATTTTTGTCAGGAAGAGCATTTATATCAGTATAAATCTTACTTTTTCCATCATAGGAATTTATCAAGCCTATAACATATGGGCTCTTTACAATCCCATTGCCATTAAAGGTATAAATACGAACTGTATAATCAGCGCTTGGACCATTTTCAACTATATACATCTGAGTAGTTTTATCATATACATTAAAATCTGCAAACTTAATTCCTGGCGAAAGATATGAACCTTTATCCTTAATGCTATAGGTCCTTCCTTTTGAACTTACAATTATTTGATAGCTGTTAAAATATATACCAGAAGAGTCAGACGAGTCTACATAAAATTTTATAGTTAAACTTTCTAAAACTCCATCTCCATTTAAATCCTTTGATACTTCTTGCTTCCAATATTTTTTATTTCCTTCAGTTAAAAGCTGTGAGCTATTAACTTGAATGTTAGAGGATTTTCTTTTTTGATAATAAGATTCTATTAAATTAAAATTTGCTTGTTCAATTTTATTTAATATAGAAAAGTTTCCGCTTATAGCACTATTTGGCTTGTACCAAGGCATATTGCTAAAATATTCAAATAAAGTTTTATCTTTAAATTTGTAGCCATAACGAGCAAACAATTCATTTTTAGCAAGCAGCTGGGTAAATTCATCTGTAAACTTTAAATCGCTTTC